>NZ_JBEOVG010000225.1:0-1032 GCF_040295345.1 Actinosynnema sp. NPDC002837 | reverse complement strand
AATGAAATCTCGTTGTATCCAGAATGAGATTAGCAGTGCCAATAGATCAATCAAAATAAAGGCAGCTAATGTCAAAGTATAATTGTGGAACAGTTGATGTGTTAATGATAATAGTAATGGTCCAACAACTCCGGCAGCAGCCCATGCTGTCAGTACATATCCATGAACAGCTCCTAATTCTTTAGTACCAAAGACATCACCTAAGTAGGCTGGGATGACAGAAAAGCCTGCTCCATAACAAGACATCAACAAGCATAATGCAATGACAAATAGGAGCGGTAATTTGAAGATGAGCATGGCTGAAAGCATTACAATATCGAGAATAAAAATGGTACTGAAAGTAGCAGGGCGCCCGATATAATCAGACAAAGTTGCCCATATCAAACGTCCAAAGCCATTGAAAAGGCCTATGATTCCAACCATAATTGCGGCTGTTTGGACAGACATGCCGGTCATACTTTGAGCCATGGGGGATGCAGCTGAGACAAGGCCGATCCCGCATGTAATATTGATAAATAACATTATCCAAAGAAAAGTGAAGGATTTAGTTTTGAGGGCTTGGTTAGCTGTTAGCTCCGGTCCTCGGGTTAGACGTGTTCCCTTTTTTTGAGAAATGCTATTTTCAGTAGTGCTTGATAGTGCCAGATTTGGACGAACAATAAACTGTGCAGCGAGCAGCATAATAACAAAATAAAATGTTCCTAAGAGATAGAATGTTTGTTCAAGACCAACACTAGCCATTAGCTGTTGAGCAACAGGACCAGTCAGCATTGCTGCAAAACCAAATCCCATAATAGCTAACCCCGTTGCTAAACCGCGTTTGTCTGGAAACCATTTAATAATTGTTGATACAGGGGTAACGTATCCTGCTCCCAGTCCTAAGCCGCCTATGACACCATATGAGAGATATAATAGCCAAATTGAATTTTGATGGATAGCCCAACCAGTCATAATGGTTCCAGTTCCGTAAAGAAAGCTAGCAATAGTTCCCGTTAGTCTAGGGCCTATTTTTTCAACGACTTTGCCCATAAA
>NZ_JBEOVG010000224.1:0-1097 GCF_040295345.1 Actinosynnema sp. NPDC002837 | reverse complement strand
CTGCGGCTATGCGAAGTGCCCAACAAGAGAGTGAAGAAAAAGGCTCGAATCAATTTGAGAAGCTACGGCAAGAACATATTGTTTTTATTGTTGATGAGGCTCATCGTGCGGTTAGTGATGAGGAAATGAAGCGAATTAAGAAAATATTACCCAATTCAACCTGGTTTGGATTAACGGGGACGCCTATTTTTGAACAAAATAAAAAGCAAGAAAATGGAACCTTTGCCAGAACGACGAGCCAGCAATACGGGCCACTCCTTCACTCCTATACAACCAAAAACGCTATGGATGATGGCGCTGTTTTAGGCTTTCAAGTCGAGTATCATTCACTGATTTCAGAAGAGGATCAAGAGGTAATTGTCACCCAACTCAATAAAGGAAAGTTACCAGACGATGTCTTACAACAAGAAAAATTGTTGCCTACGGAACTTTATGAAACAGATGAACATATTCGTACCATGTTACAAAAAATCTTTAATCGGAGAAGTGTGGTCAAAAAGTTCAAGGTACAGAATGGTTTTCCTACGATGTCAGCCATTCTTACCACTCACTCGATTGCCCAAGCCAAACATATTTACCGGATTTTAAAGGAAATGAAAGATAATGGGACACTCTTGAATGGGCGACAATTTGATGAACGTCATCAACTGATTGATAAAGATTTCCCAAGAGTAGCTATTACCTTCTCAACCAATCCGGATCAATTAGAAAAAAATGAACAAGACGATGAATTAGTAGAGATCATGAAAGAGTATGCGAAACAGTTTGATGCTTCTCCTTATCAAGATGAGAAACTCTACAATCAAAATATTAATAAACGGTTGGCCCGTAAGGAAAAGCAATATCAATCGGATGGTCAGTGGCTAGATTTTGTCATTGTTGTCGATCGTTTATTGACAGGCTTTGATTCTCCAACGATTCAAACCTTATATATTGATCGAGAAATGAACTATCAAAAGCTCCTTCAAGCGTTCTCAAGAACGAATCGTATTTATACAGGAAAAGATTCTGGGTTGATTGTCTCTTTTAGAAAGCCCTTCACCATGAAAGAAAATGTGCAAAACACGTTTCGTCTATTCTCAAATGAAAATCAAAAC
>NZ_JBEOVG010000223.1:0-1106 GCF_040295345.1 Actinosynnema sp. NPDC002837 | reverse complement strand
CGCGCCTCCGGCACCCCCCTGCTCTTCGACGGCTCCGGCAACAAGAAAGCCGCCTACACCTCGGTCCTCAACGCCCTCAACGCAGCAAGCCCGACGGGCCCCACCACGACCACGACCACGCCGCCGAACAACGCCAACTGCGCCAACGGCTACGTCGCCCTGACCTACGACGACGGCCCGATCGCGGGCACCACCACCCAGCTGCTCAGCGCGCTGCGGTCGGCGGGTCTGCGGGCCACGTTCTTCAACCAGGGCAACAAGGTCACGTCGAACCAGGCCCTCGCCCGCAGCCAGCGCGACGCCGGCATGTGGGTCGAGAACCACAGCTGGTCGCACCCGCACATGACCCAGCTCAGCCAGGCCCAGATGACCTCGGAGATCTCCCAGACCCAGCAGGCGATCCAGTCCGCCACCGGCGTCGCGCCCAAGCTGTTCCGCCCGCCCTACGGCGAGACCAACAGCACCCTCAAGGCCGTCGAAGCGCAGTTCGGCCTCACCGAGGTGCTCTGGAACGTCGACTCCCAGGACTGGAACAACGCCAGCACCGCCCAGATCGTCCAGGCCGCGTCCACGCTGCAGAACGGCGGCGTCATCCTGATGCACGACGGCTACCAGACCACCATCAACGCCGTCCCCCAGATCGCGTCGAACCTGGCGAGCCGCGGCCTGTGCGCGGGCATGATCTCGCCGTCGACCGGTCGGGCCGTCGCGCCGACGGACACCCCGCCCGGCACGACCAACCCGACGACCACCACCACGACGCAGCCGGATGGCGGCTCCTGCACCGCGACCTACCGCACGAGCCAGCAGTGGGGTGACCGCTTCAACGGCGAGGTGACGATCCGGGCCGGCGCCACGGCGATCACCAGCTGGACCGCCACCGTGACCGTCACGTCGCCGCAGAAGATCTCCGCGACGTGGAGCGGCACGCCCACCTGGGACTCCAGCGGCAACGTGATGACCATGAAGCCCAGCGGCAACGGCAACCTCGCCGCGGGTGCGAGCACCACGTTCGGCTTCACCGTGATGGCGAACGGCCAGTGGGCCGCGCCGACGGTCAGCTGCCGGACCCCGTGACGCACGCCGGTGTGCCCCTCACAGCGAGG
>NZ_JBEOVG010000222.1:0-1124 GCF_040295345.1 Actinosynnema sp. NPDC002837 | reverse complement strand
ATAAAATCTCTTCATTCCCCTCTGGATTGTCATCAACTGAATTATCCACGTTGTCGTCAACAAAAACTTTTTGTTGACGTTTTTTAGTTGACGTTTTGTTAAAAAAAGCATTCTTAATAACTTTTTGACCATCAACGTCAACGTAAACGGTATTTCCTTTTTTTGACGTAAATTGACGTAAATCTATTGACGATTCTTTTTTTATTTTTTGCCATACAGCTTGCTTTGAAACACCTATTTCATCCGCAAGCTCTTTGATTGTCTTTAACTTTTCACTCATCATAAGTCCTGCCTTTTAACCGTGGGTAGGTATTGCTCGATTGCTTTTTTGAGATACTTAGTGATATTTTTCTTTGAGTAGTCTTCTCGCTTGGCTCTCACATAAGACAAGTGGTCTTTGACCCCATTCAAACCTCGTAAGTCTTTCAGTTCGTCATAGAGAGGGTACACGTGTGCTTGTAAGCCTGAAAGAATTTTAGTATCCGTCAAGTCTAGATAAGACAATAAGAAATGTTCCATAAGCAGCTTGGTATACGGACTTTTTAGGGCTTGTACCGTCAGCATGTCTTCGGTTTCTGCTTTACGTGCTTTATCTTCTTGGTAGACTTTATCTTCCAACTTGTAGCTGTTATCGTCTGCTCGACGTTTTTTCGTGATATGAAAGACAATAGAATCAATGCTTTTACCTTTTTTCACTTTCTCATAGGCAATATTAAATGAGGTCCGATCATTGATTTCTTCAAGGGGTTTATCTAAAACTTTCTTGCTAAAGTTAGTGAATAATTTGTATTCATTGACCGTGTCCGTCATTTCTCGTAATTCTCGGATTGAAATTGAAGGATTGCGGTAGGCTTCCACTTGTTCTTCTCTCCGTCCACCCTTATAACTATAATGCTCGTATTGGTTATAATTCATGGATAACCAACGATACAAGATGATAGAATATTTACTATTGAGTTCTGAAATATCGGACAAGGCATGTTGTGTGAAATTCTTTTTAAGATTGATTAGATAAGGCATGATTTCAGGACTAAATCGAATAGTAACTTCATCATGATAATCGGTCCACTTTACATAGGGAATAGGGACGATATTTTCAAACTCAAACCCATGTTCTTTTTTTT
>NZ_JBEOVG010000221.1:0-1150 GCF_040295345.1 Actinosynnema sp. NPDC002837 | reverse complement strand
TTTCTGAACATCTGATAAAAAAGGAAAAACGATTAGAACGCTTTTCTTTTTTATGTCTATTTATTTGATAATAGTCCAAAAACACTAAACAGGCTTTTAGTGATCCTTGCCTTCAATCGTTTCGATATCGCCTTTGCCGTCACGGGACACGATGGCCTTGATAGCGGCAGTGATGCCTAAAACATCATCATCCAATGACAACGCTGGTGTTTCCGGACGAGTGACAACCTGTTCCGGCAAAAATGGAATATGCATGAAGCCGGCCTTAATATCGGGAAACATCTTATCCCGCATATACTGTACCTGATAAAAAATGTGGTTGCAGACGTAAGTGCCTGCTGTGTTGGAGACTGCTGACGGAACACCAGCTTCCCGAATGGCTTTGGCCATGGCCTTAATTGGTAACTGGGTAAAGTAGGCATTCTCGCCATCGCCATGAATCGTGTGATTAAGTGGCTGATACCCGGCATTATCTTGAATCCGACCGTCATCCAAGTTAATCGCAACTCGCTCCGGCGTGAGTTCAAACCGGCCACCAGCCTGACCAATGCTCAACACATAGTCAGGCTTTTCTTTGGCAATAGCATCTTTAACGACATCGGCTGAAACATTAAACTTTGTCGGAATTTCCAATTTAACGATTTGTGCCCCAGCAATTTCATCCGGCAAACGTTTCACGGCTTCAATCGCAGGATTAATTTTATCGTCGCCAAAGGGATCAAATCCGGTAACAAGAATTTTCATGAGAAGATTTCCTTTCTAAAATGCCAAGAAGTACAGAAGCTATCGAGAAGTGTATCTTGTACCATCTTTAAGACGTTGGAGTCTTTGATGGGTAGGACAATTTGTTGCGCCATGATTTATATATACCTTTCTGAAATTAAATAATTAAACTTATAATAGGCTCCGCCTTTTTATGACCACATTAAAAAACTAAACAAAAAGAACACCATATAAATTTTGTACGTGGTCTTCTTTTTGCTTTGAATCATTTCATTCCCTTGCTAAACCATTAGAAGCTTATTGTCAGTTTCAATAATACATCCAGTTACAGTTTACAAGACAATCTCCTACCATAGCTCTTTAGTGGTATCAGCATAAATTTATCATTCCATTACTAAAAGTTACTTAAAAATCCTTTTACTTTCTC
>NZ_JBEOVG010000220.1:0-1283 GCF_040295345.1 Actinosynnema sp. NPDC002837 | reverse complement strand
AACCACGGACCCAGCAGCCACGGAAACGGCAGCCCGAGCGGCGGCTCACCCAGCAGCGGCAGCGGCGGCGGCGCTCCGAGCAGCAGCAGCAACCCGGGTGGCAACGGCAACCCAGGTGGCGGCAGCCCGAGCACCGTCGGCGGTCATGGCGGCGGCAGCGGCAGCGGTAGCGGCTATGGCAGTGGTGGAAACGGCGGTTCGCACAGCGGTGGGGGCGGCAGCCCCAGCGGTGGGGCGCCGACGCCGCACAGCTCCCCTCGTTTCGACCAGACCTCCGCGGCCAACGCCGCGGCGCCCGAAGCCCCATCGCGCCCCGACCAGCCCCACACCGGTGGCGGTCCCAACACCGGGAACCCCAACACCGGTTCACAGCCCAACCAGCCCGGTCCGGCCGGTGGTGCGCCGTCGGCCGGCGCGCCAGGTGGCGGCAACCCCGGTGGTGGCGCGCCCGGCGGCAGCGGACGTCCGGGCGGCGGTGGTTGGACCGGTACCCCGGGCAGCCGGGGTGACGTCGGCTCCGGCATCCCGACCGCACGCGGGCCCGAGAACGTCAGCCCGTCCGCACACGGGCCGTCCCGTACCAACCCGTCCCAGGCAGGGCCTTCACACGCAGGTCCCGCACACGCAGGACCTTCGCACGCGGGTCCGGCGCACGCGGGTCCGGCGCACGCAGGTCCCGGCGCGCCTCACCACGGCCCCGCCTCGCCCAACACCGGCGGCCCGGGCACCCCGCACAGCGGTCCCCGGCACGCGGCCCCGAACCCCTCCCACACCAATCCCACCGGCGCCGGCCCGGGCCACACGCGCCCGCAGAACGGTTCGACGCCACCGCCGGCCGGTCCGCCGCACGCAGGCCCGCCGCGTCCCGGTCCGACCTACCCCAACGCCCCGCACAACGCGCCGCACAATGGGCCGGCCACCGGGCCCGCGCGGCCGTACTCCCCGAACGGCCCGGCGCACACCAACCCCTCCCAGAACACCCCGCACAGCGGGCCGCCCAACCGAGGCCCGGCCGGCGCACCGCACCAACGCGACGCCGGCCCCGACTTCATCCGCCCACGCGGCGACGGCCCGCCGGCCCCGCGGCACCCGGACACGCACACACCCGCTCCCCGCCGGGACCCGGATGGCCAAATCCCACCGCGGCGCGATCCCGACGGCGTCCCCGGCCAACGCCGAGACCCCGACGCGTGGACCCCGCCCCACCGCGACCCCGACCCGAGCACCAACCGGCCGGACAACGACACCCCGAACGGCGACCGCCCCGACAGCGGCCCCGACAC
>NZ_JBEOVG010000219.1:0-1284 GCF_040295345.1 Actinosynnema sp. NPDC002837 | reverse complement strand
ATGAAATTAACTAGCAATTCGGGTATAATAAACTATTTTTTTAAACATGTACACGACAGATAGACGACAAAAGAACGACAATCTACCGACACAAAGGTAAAACAACAGTTTTGGAGGAAATAATAAAAGCAGTAATCATACTAAAAACTGCTTTTATTATTGTTTTATTTTTCATGTTGCTCTGTTTTGGACTTTTTATTCTTTAGTTTTTTATATTCTTTATTGATGACGTTAAGTCAAGTTTTTAGAGTAACAAACGTAGAATTTTAATCTATTTATTTTAAGCACTTACCTTTTCAAATTGATTAGGTGTAAGATACCCTAAACTTTGATGGATTCGTTTTGAATTATAAAAGGCTTCGATGTACCAGAAAATACTCTGATAGGCTTCTTCAAAGTTCTTATATTTAAATTGATACACCCACTCTCTTTTTAAATGTCCATGCCAAGATTCAAGACTGGCATTATGATAAGGGTATCCCCTTCGACTGAAAGAGTGAGTCATCCCATAATACTTAAGCAACTCTTCATACTCTAGACTCGTATACTGGCTTCCTTGGTCAGAATGAAGAATAACAGCTTCTGGATAGTCTTGTGATTTAATGGCCTTATTTAAAGTTCTTTGCACTAATTCTACAGTCATTCGCTTGCCCAAATCCCAAGCAATGACTTTTTTAGTATAACGATCCATAATGGTTGAGAGATAAGCCCATCCTTGTTGAGTAGGAATATAAGTAATGTCGGTTGACCAAACCTTATTTTTCTTTGTAGGTTCAGTCTGTATGAGATTTTTTCGATTGATGTGATCACTTAGTGAGTATCCAGGCTTAAATTTCTTAATGACTACAGACTTGAGTTGAAGTTGCTTCATTAGCTTCTGTACCAGTTTTAACCCGACTTTTTCCCCTTGTTTAAGTAGAAGATGATGAATTTTAGGAGCACCATAGATTCCTCGGTTAGCATTGAAGAGTTGAGAAATTTTGAGTGACAGGTATTGTCTCCTTAATTGAGTTTTAGATGGATGTCGGTTAATCCGTTCATAATAACTTGATTCAGGAACATCAAGGAGTTGACAGCTTAGTCTGACATTGAGTGCTAAAGTTTGTATGGTTTGAGCCATATCCGCAGCACTCACTTCTTTTTCTCGGCGAATATGGTCAATACTTTTTTTAAGATGTCTCGTTCTTCCTTAACTTTAGCCAGTTGTCTTTTTAATTCTAGAAAATCAGCTTTAGAGACGGAGCTTTCATTAGATTTAGAGTAGAGGTCTATCCATTTATAAAT
>NZ_JBEOVG010000218.1:0-1299 GCF_040295345.1 Actinosynnema sp. NPDC002837 | reverse complement strand
GGCGGATTCCAGGGGTCGTCGCAACACAACTGATCAACTGGCTTAGGTCAGGAGCTTAGCCAAACGCTCGGCTGGGGTGTCCCAGCCGAGCGTTTTGCGTGGGCGGCCGTTGAGTTCGGCGGCGACGGCGGCCAGATCCTCGGCGCTGTGGACGGCCAGGTCGGTGCTCTTGGGGAAATACTGGCGCAGCAGGCCGTTGGTGTTTTCGTTGCTGCCGCGTTGCCAGGGGCTGGCCGGGTCGCAGAAGTAGACCGGGATGTCGGTGGCCACGCTGAACTCGTGGTGCCGCGCCATCTCCGAGCCCTGGTCCCAGGTCAGCGACCGGGTGAGGTGGGCGGGCAGGGCCTGGACGGTGATGGTCAGGGCGTCGCGGACGTGTTCGGCGGTGCGGCCGTGGGGCAGGTGCAACAGCATCACGTAGCGGGTCGCCCGTTCCACCAGCGTGCCGATGGCGGAGGCGTTGTCCTTGCCCAGGATCAGGTCGCCTTCCCAGTGGCCGGGCACCGCCCGGTCCTCGACCTCGGCCGGCCGGTCGCTGATCATCACCATCGGGTGGACGAACCGCGGCTGCCGCCGCTGCGCCTGACGGCGGGGTTTGCGCACGGTGCGGCCGGTCCGCAACGCCCGCACGAGTTCACGGCGCAACTCACCGCGTCCTTGCAGGTAGAGAGCCTGGTAGATCGTCTCGTGGGTCACGTGCCACTCCGGCCGGTCGGGGAAGTCCCGCCGCAGCACCGCGACGATCTGCTCGGGACTGTGCTTCCTGACCAGATGGTCCTGCACGATCCGATGCAGCTCCGGATCGGCCGCGAGTTTCCGCGTCTTCGGACGCGGACGACGCGCGTCGGCGCGGACCTGGGCGGCGTGCGGCCGGTAGTCCCCGGACACCGGATGGGAGTTGCGGTCCAACTCCCGTTTGACCGTCGAGGGTGACCGGCCCAACTCGGCGGCGATAGCCCGGATCGACGCCCTCGCCCGTCGCCGGTCGGCGATCACGATCCGCTCGTCCTCGTTGAGATACCGCCCCGACACCGACGGGGACGCCGCCGAGGTGATCGGCGACGCCCCCGTCTCACGGCCTGTTGGATTACGCCCGTTGCGCCAACGCTTCCCGGTCCGGATGTTGATACCGACGATCCTGCACGCTTCCCGGTTGCCGACGCCCTGACGCATGAGCGCAAGGTAAGCCTCGCGCTCACGCGTCAGACGCCGACCGCCCAGGTTGACCGACCGATCCCGGATCTCGAAATCCACCACAACTCCCCAACTGGGGTGTTGCGACGACCACTAGAACCCAAG
>NZ_JBEOVG010000217.1:0-1300 GCF_040295345.1 Actinosynnema sp. NPDC002837 | reverse complement strand
GCACCGACCAGTCGGAGGTGGCGGACAGTCGGACCAAGATTGGTGGGATCAGCTTCCTCGTCGATCACAAGCGGCCCGATCGTCAGCTTTTCGACTATGAAGTTAGCCACCTTGAGTCAAGCAAAAAACATCTGAATCTCTTATACTAGAAGTTCGACCAAATAGTATAAAAAGGAAATTCAGATGCAAGACTATTCTATCACAAGCCAGAGCAAAGGGAAACACCTGACCAATCAAGACCGTTTAAACATTGAACGTTGGCACAATAAAGAAGGACTGAGCAACCGTGAGATTGCGCGCTTATTGAATAAAGCTCATGGGACGATTGACAGAGAGATGAAGCGAGGGGAAATCCAGCTCAAGCGGAAGGTAAAATACTCTGCTAAAAAGGCTCAAGAAAATTATGAAGGATTGAGGGCTCACAGTGTTCGTC
The DNA here is from genome assembly GCF_040295345.1 of Actinosynnema sp. NPDC002837. Lineage (NCBI taxonomy): Bacteria > Bacillati > Actinomycetota > Actinomycetes > Pseudonocardiales > Pseudonocardiaceae > Actinosynnema > Actinosynnema sp. NPDC002837. The sequence goes on along the minus strand of NZ_JBEOVG010000217.1, from coordinate 867 downwards.
CGAGTAAACTCACGACTGAGATTGATTGTTATGTGAGTACACGTCTTAAAGAAGACAAGGACTCTTTGGAAGTCATTCATCAGGCTCTAAAAGGAGTTTCTCTGAGCAGCCTCTACAATTGGGTCAACTGGGGCTGGTTAGAAGCCAAGCGTCATCATCTTTTCTATCCGCAGTATAAGGCGGCAAAGAAAATCAAACCTCGTGCGCCAAAGCATCCTTTTGGTAAGTCTATTGAAGAACGGCCTGAGTTCATTAACAATCGCTTAGAAGTGGGGCATTACGAGATTGACACGGTCATTCTTACGAGAGCTAAGAACAAGGTGCTTTTGACGCTCACAGAGCGAAAATACCGCACGGAGATCATTCGCTTGATTGATGGGAAAACAGCACAGGCGGTCAATGATGAGCTGGTGGAACTTCAAAAAAGTTATGACTTCAAATCCATTACCCCTGACAATGGCCATGAATTTGCAAGGCTCTCTGAGGTCGTAAGCTGTCCAGTTTACTATGCACACGCCTACGCGAGCTTTGAGCGAGGGACGAATGAAAACCATAACCGAATGATTCGTAGGCATCTGCCAAAAGGCACAACAAAGACGACCCCTGAAGAAGTCGCCGCTATCGAGTATTGGATGAACCATTATCCAAGAAAAATGTTCAACTATAAGAGTTCATATGAGATGAGCTTGGCTGGCTAACTTGGACTTGCAATTTGCGTTTAAAAAAATAAACAATTTATTTAGGAGACTCACAATGGCATTTATCACCGAAAAACATTTGGAAGGTAGCAAATATGTTTATCAACTTGCGCCTACTGTTAAAAAATTCACTTTAAAAGATACAACTTTTATTCAAACTAAAATTGGT
>NZ_JBEOVG010000216.1:0-1318 GCF_040295345.1 Actinosynnema sp. NPDC002837 | reverse complement strand
TAAATTATCATTTTCAGAATTTATCACTTGAAGTAATTTTTTAGATAATTTTGAAGAATTTTTTTCGAAATCTCCTTCTGCTCTTTCCTGAAAAATCCACAAAAATTCTCCATCTCCAAATCTAGCCACAGAACATTTATGAGTTACGATATACTTTACAGTATCATCACCATTTATTACCTTAGGAGTCTTATTTGTAATCCTCATATAAACTTTAAAAATTCTGTATCCTGTATTCACAATAACTAATTTTGCCAACGTTGGTAATCTAAACATTTTTATCTCCTTATTTGGTAGATTGCAAATTTAATCCGAATTTTTGGACAAATTTGTCAGCATAACCTGATACGGTGTTTGCCAGTCGAGTATTTTAAGCGGTCGCTGGTTAATTTGGAGTAACGTCGTCGTTAAATTTTGAGCACTAATGTGCTCAAAACGAGTCCATTTAGGATAAAAATAACGTATATTCCGATTAAAGCGTTCATTACTACCACGTTCAGCTGGAGTATAAGCATGGCAGTAATAGGTCTTAATACCATATTGTGATTCAAGTGATACTAGCCCACTAAACTCAGTGCCACAGTCCACAGTAAAGCTGTGCACCGGACCATTAAAAGTGGTTAGGAACTTAGTTAGTGCTTCATTAACAGTCGCTGTCGTCCGATCTTTTAACCAGTATGCCCAAAGGAACCGTGATTTGCGATCGATTAAAGTTAATAAAACTGCCTTACTATGCCCACGAGGACCAACGACTGTATCTAGTTCAAAATCGCCGATGCGATTACGTTGATTAATCATCATTGGACGCTGTTCAATTGATCGCCCTAAAGATTGATTATATTTGGATCGTTGGTCAACGTTACGCCATGTTCAGGTAGATCATTCAAGGAGAAACCAATTCTCCCCTGATTTAGCCAATTATAAATAGATTTAGTAGCTAGTTTAAATTCGTGAGCAATCATTCCTGGTGACCAGCTTAGACGTAAATGGTTGAGAATTTTTTGCTTTAACTCATCGCTCAGCATAGTTTTCCGACCACATCGTGATCGCTTGTATTCGGCATCTGTTTGTGCTAATTCAGCCTGATAAGGTTGACATCGAGATAATTCATAAGAAATTGTTGACGGTGATCGGTTCAGCTGAACGCCCATTTGGATATTGGATAGCCCTAGTTCACAAAAGGTTTCGATTTTAATTCGTTCGGAATAGGTTATACTATACTATACAAAAGATCAGCTCCTAAAAGATGGGTTTGTGGTAAACACCATTTTAAAGGAAGCTGATCTTTTTATCCGAACAGCGTTCGGATTAATTTTAC
>NZ_JBEOVG010000215.1:0-1340 GCF_040295345.1 Actinosynnema sp. NPDC002837 | reverse complement strand
ACGACGGAATAAATTTTATCAAAGTCTCCGTACAGCCTCTTCCACGATTAAGGGCATGGAGACCCTTCGAGGAATATATAAAAAGAACCGAAGAATGTAGTGACCCCCAAAATATAGACTTTTCTGGAAAGTCAACGAAAAACTAGACACGGAGTTAAGAGAATTTAAGAATTATATTTTTCAAAGTCTTTTGGAGACCTGTAATCAAGACCTGAATGCATCCTTTTTGTATTGTAATAGGTCTCAATGTATTTAAATATTTCTTGAGTAGCCTCAGCTCTTGTCTCAAAATGAGCATCATTAATAAGCTCCCTCTTTAGCGTCTTATAAAAAGACTCCATCATTGCATTGTCATATGGATTTCCTTTACGACTCATGCTAGATTGAGCACCGACTTGACGAAGAGTAGATTGATAACGAGAGCTTGTATATTGACTCCCTTGATCAGTATGGACAATCAAGCCAGGCTGAGGATGTTCTTTCCCACAAGCTTGTAAGAAGCAATCCCTCACCAGTTTATCTTGCATCCGTGAAGACATTGACCAGCCTACAATCTTACGTGAAAAAACGTCGATATTCACGGCTAAGTATAAGGTGCCTTCTTTGGTAGGGATATAGGTCATGTCTCCCAGCCATACTTTATTAGGAGCTGTTGCTTTAAAGATCTGATTAATTAAATTGGGTCTTGAAAGCGAAGCTCCTTTTCTGTTGTAATGTTTATATTTATAACGGCTTCCCTTGGCATAAAGTCCCATCAAGTGCATCAGTTTCCCAACACGTTTCGTGTTGGTCATAATACCAGTATTATGAAGTACCTTGGTAATTCTAACCGCACCATAGCGTCCCTTATGCTCATGAAAGACAGCTTTTATCTTCTCTGAGAGAATTTCTCTCTCCACTTGTTGTTTTGAAGGACGACGATGCATGTATTCATAGAAACCTGAGCGAGAAACCTTAAGAACTTTTACTGCATGCTTAATTTTTATCTTCCCATGATGTTTCAAGAGAAATTCAAAACGTTTTACTTGCTTCGCTTCAAGAAGACCCGGAACTTTTTTAGAAGTTCAAGTTCCTCCTGAAGATAACGATTTTCTTTCTCTAACAATTTAATCTTATGTTGGGCATCAGCTAGGGCTGTCCCATTGCCTGGAAAAGCACTTTCTCCATATTCTTCAACTTCTTGAACCCAGCGATAAAGACTATTGGCATGAACCTCAAGCTCTTGGCTGACTTCTTTAACAGAGTAACCCTCTTCAAGAATGAGTTTTACTGCAGAATTTTTAAATTGTTTATCGAATTTTCTTCTTGCCATAATAAACCTTTCCACGATTTCTCTTAAC
>NZ_JBEOVG010000214.1:0-1394 GCF_040295345.1 Actinosynnema sp. NPDC002837 | reverse complement strand
GGATATTATAGGTTCTGTTGCGAAGTTTTTTAAAGTGTTTTTTTGTAGATGGTAGTATTGGCAGAGTCTTTTTTTACATATTTTACTGCTCGAATACTTCCTTCATTGACTTCTTTTAGAAATTGTTTTCCTATTGATAGGCGTACTCCTTTAGGAATAGTTTCCCAATTTACAGATAATAAAGTTTTTAGTGAAAAGTTTGTGTCAGGTGGAAGTTTTTCAATTAGTCCAGTTATTTCGTTAAACCAATGAGAAAATTCGTGGTTTGGAAATTCTTTTTTAATCAGATATTGCTGGATAGAGAAGCTTCCTGCTTTTTTTAGCAAGGTTTCATACTGCAAATCAGTTAGGGTTAATTGGATATTCTTTGACATTTTAATTATGTCCTTTCATTTATATTCATATAAAGGATATCACATCCTATTTTGTTTGTCAATAAAACATTTTGTTTGTCAATAAAACATTTATATAAATGCTTTATTTTTTATAAATTTGTAAAAAACAGCCCCTATAATTATATCTTGTAAGTATAAGGGCTGTTTTTGGTTAATTTCTTAGGGGTTATTATCTAATTATAGACCCTAAACGAACATCTTTTGTAGAAATCCTTTTTTCTGCTCTTTGAGAAGATCTAGCTTACGCTGATGAAGAGCGATAGTGTCATCTAACTGTTTAAAGAAAGAGCCTATTTTTTGTTGTTCTTCAATCTTAGGTAGCTCTAGATTTAGATTAGAAACTGCAGGATAGTTAACATATATTTGCGTTCCCCCCTGAACAATTCGTTTAACTTTTTCTCTAAAAGGACCATTAAGTATGGTATATGCAAAATTAGAATCAAAGTTTTCTTTCGGAGAAATAATTTCAGTTCGTTGATTGATAACATATTCGTTATCTTTTTCTACCAGTAAAGTTCTTCCAATAATTGTTCCATTAGCAGTTTTATCATTTAGCACCATGGTGAGCTCTCCAGAATTAACAACTCGTCCATCTGTAATTTCATTTGATATTGCGCGAATATTTTGATCAACGTATTGGCTATTTAATCCATAGCTACCAATTGAAATAACTTTGTATACACCATATTTGTCAAAATACTTTTCAATAGCTGTTCCGCCTCTGTGATTAGCTACGTCAGATAACTTACGCTCTTCCCAATCGTCAGCAAACCCCGCAAATCGCAATTCAGGAACTTTGGCACCATTTTTAGGGAACATCTTTTGTAAAAAGCCTTTTTTCTGTTCTTTCAATAAATCTAACTTACGTTGATGAAGAGCGATAGTATCGTCTAACTGTTTAAAGAATGACCCGATTTTTTGTTGTTCTGAAAGTTCAGGTACCATAATCGACATTTTCGACATTTGCTTACCTGAAACCTCAACAAAAGTAGATCCTGC
>NZ_JBEOVG010000213.1:0-1419 GCF_040295345.1 Actinosynnema sp. NPDC002837 | reverse complement strand
TTCCACCCCTTAACTTTTTCGGCGGCGTGCCCGTCGACCACGCCACTGGGATTATCGGCCAGGGGGGGGGGGCCGGCGCCGTCGCCGGCCCGCCCCGACGTTTCGCAGGAGAGGACCTGAGATGAGATTGCGGCACCGGGTGGCCGCGCTGGGTGTCACCGCGGTGGTGCTCGGCGGATCGGCCCTGTGGGGCGCGGGCGTCGGCAGCGCGGCGACGGCGAGGCTGACCCTGGTCTACAACTGCCCGTTCCCGTTGATCGGCGCACAGGACATGAGCGTCGAGATCGTGGTCGAGGACCTCCCGGACACCGCGGTGGTCGGCGAACCCATCCCGGAGGCGCGCGTCACCGCCACCGCCACCGTGCCGGAGCTGGCGACGCAGGGCCTGGCGCTCGTCGGCGCGGCGACCGTGGAAGGCACCGCGTCCGCGCAGACCGTGATCGACAACGCCGGGTTGGTGCTCGACATCGTGCCCGACCTGACCGTGGCCAAGACCGCGGTCCCGCCGTCGGGCGAGTTCGACACGGTCGCCACGGGCACCACGCCGTCGGTGAGCTTCCCCTTCGCCGGCACCACGACCATCGACGTCGGCGACTTCGTGACCACCCTGACCCCGCGCACCGCCGACGGTTCGGAGACGGGGCTGGGCACGTTCACCTCGCCGTGCACGCTCAAGCCGGGCCAGTCGACCCGCCTGTACGAGTTCACGGTGCAGTCCGAGGGGACGACAACAACCACCACGACAACGACGACGACGACCGACCCCACGACAACGACCACCACCACGGAGCCGACGACCACCACCGACTCCACAACCACAACAACGGAACCCACCACCACCACGACGTCGCCGACGACCACCACAACCGATCCGACCACAACGGATCCCACCACTACCGATCCCACCACGACGACCACGACGAGTCGGACGACGACCACCACCACAACCACCACGACGACCACTCGTCCGACCACCACGACGACGACCACAACCACCACTCAGCCGACCAGCACCACCACCACGAAACCCACCACCACAACGGTTCCGACGACCACCAGCACGACGACGAGCGCCGGCACCACGACGTCGAGCCCGAGCGCCACGACCACCACGACAACGACGACGCAGGCCGTGGTCCCGGTCGTCAACCACCCGAGCGGCAACGGCAAGCTGGCCGACACCGGGTCCTCGATCACCGGCCCGCTCGTCCTTGGCGGCGCGCTCCTGACCGTGGGCGCGGGCGTGCTCTTCGCCTTGCGCCGCGCCCGCCGCCGGACCTGACGCACCCCTTGCCCACCAACGAGACCGGCCCCCTCCGACGAGCTTGGGTTCTAGTGGTCGTCGCAACACCCCAGTTGGGGAGTTGTGGTGGATTTCGAGATCCGGGATCGGTCGGTCAACCTGGGCGGTCGGCGTCT
>NZ_JBEOVG010000212.1:0-1453 GCF_040295345.1 Actinosynnema sp. NPDC002837 | reverse complement strand
ATACCGCTGTTGTATGTGGCCCATTCGGCCGTGCCCCCGGGAGCCGCCTCAGGCCCGACTATCGCGAACACGGACTTGTGAAACAGGCGCTAGCCCCGGATGGTGTCGATGACCAGTGGTGTGGTCGGGGGTGGGTTGTCGCCGATCTCGTAGCCGGTGGAGAGGGATTCCAGGGCGGCGGGGATGGCGTCGGGGGTGTCGGTGTGCAGTTCGAGCAGTGGTTGGTCCTTGGCGATCCGGTCGCCTGGTTTGGCCAGGCAGAGGATGCCGGCGCCCGCTTGGACCGGGTCTTCCTTGCGGGCGCGGCCGGCGCCCAGGCGCCAGGCGGCGACGCCCACCGCGTAGGCGTCGAGGGTGGTCAGGTAGCCGTCGGACGGGGCGGTGACGACGTGCTTGTGGCGGCCGGTCGGTAGTGGGGCGTCCGGGTCGCCGCCTTGGGCCCTGATCATCCTCGCCCAGGTCTCGTAGGCCTCGCCGGAGGCGAGGACGTCGCGGGGGGAGGCGGAGATGCCGGCTCGGGAGAGCATTTCCTCGGCCAGGGCGACGGTCAGGTCGACGACGTCGGAGGGGCCGTTGCCCTGGAGGACTTCGATCGACTCGGCGACTTCCACGGCGTTGCCGACGGCGCGGCCCAGGGGGACCGACATGTCGGTGAGGAGCGCGGAGACGCGCAGGCCGTGGTCGACGCCGATCGAGACCAGGGCCGTGGCCAGTGCGCGGGCCTGGTCGAGGGACTTCATGAACGCGCCGGAGCCCACCTTGACGTCCAGGACCAGTGCTTCCGCGCCCTCGGCGATCTTCTTCGACATGATCGACGAGGCGATCAGCGGGATCGCCTCGACGGTTCCGGTCACGTCGCGCAGGGCGTAGAGCTTCTTGTCGGCCGGGGCGAGGCCGGAGGTGGCGGCGCAGATGACGGCGCCCACGGAGCGCAGTTGTGCGACGACCTCGTCCACGGAGAGCTGCGCGCGCCAGCCGGGGATGGCTTCGAGCTTGTCCAGCGTGCCACCGGTGTGGCCGAGGCCGCGGCCGGAGAGTTGGGGCACGGCGGCGCCGCAGGCGGCCACGAGGGGCGCCAGGGGCAGGGTGATCTTGTCGCCGACGCCGCCGGTGGAGTGCTTGTCGACGGTGGGGCGGCCGACGTCGAGGGTCAGCCGGTCGCCCGACTCGATCATGGCGTGGGTCCAGCGGGCGGTTTCGGCCGGGTCCATGCCGTTCAGGAAGATCGCCATGGCCAGGGCCGACATCTGCTCGTCGGCCACGTGCCCGCGGGTGTAGGCGTCGACGACCCAGTCGATCTGGTCGTCGGTCAGGCGGGCGCCGTCGCGCTTGGCCCGGATCACGTCCACGGCGGTGTGGGTCACTAGTGCACCCTCTTCCGTGCGGGCGCCTGGGTGGCGCTTGTGGTAGGAACCAGGCGGAAGTCGGGGTGACGGCCCGGTGTGGCCGCCCT
>NZ_JBEOVG010000211.1:0-1508 GCF_040295345.1 Actinosynnema sp. NPDC002837 | reverse complement strand
CATACAACAGCGGTATGCGGCCCATTCGGCCGCACCGCCGGGAACCACCTCAGGCGCGACTCTCATCGAACGAGACTTGTGAAACAGGCGCTAGCTGTACTGCCCGGGGAGGTTGGGGACGCGGCTGGCTGGTGGTTGGCCGCCCAGTGCGGTGTGGCCGCGGTGGTGGTTGTAGGTGTGCAGCCCGTGTGGCAGTGCGGCTCGGCGTTCGGCTTCGAACCGGTAGGGCTGGGCGTAGGCCCATTCGTCGAGCAGGGTGTACCCCGCCGAGCAGGTAGGCGATGCGGGTCGGACCCCACCGCCGCGCCAGGCGGACCTTCACGATCCGGCGTTCGCAGCGGGTGGGCAGGCGACGCGGGCTGTGGTGCGGTCGGCTGCAACGGTCGGTCGTGCCCGCCTCGCCCAGCACGCGACAACGCAAGGCCCAGTGGGCGGTGGTCGGCTAGACCTGGAACCGCTCGGCCGCGCGTCGCAACGGCCGGCCCTCGTCCACGGCGCACCCGGCAGGTCGCCGCCGTCAGGTGCCGGGCATGCCTCCCGGCACCACACGCGGCAGTGACCACGCAATGCGTTCGTATTACACTTGGGTCGGTGTTCCGTGGTGTCAAGGACAGCAAGTGGTCGGCGACCACATCGCCCGACACGATGTGACCTTGGACGAGGTGAGGGAGGCGATCCTCGAACGTCCGTACTGGCAGGCCGAAGGCCGGGACGACACGATCTTGATGTACGGCCGCACCTATGCGGGACGGTATCTGTTCGTGGTGGCCGCCGAAGACAACGGTGAAGCGTTCATCGTGACCGCGCGGGACATGACACCCAGTGAGAAGAAGACCTTCCTGAGGAAGGCACGGTGATGACAATGGCAAAGCGAAACGAGTCCCTTCCTCGTCCGGTCGAAGACCTTGAGGCGCTGGCCGCTCACTACGACACCCATGACACGTCGGCCGAAATCGAGCATGGCGAGTGGGTTGATCCGCGTCCGATGCAAACCACGTCCCTTCGATTGCCGGGTGACGTCGTCGACGCGCTCAAGGCGCTCGCGCAGACGCGCGGTATGCGCTACACGGCATTGGTTCGAGAGATCATCGAGCACGCGGTCAACGGTGTGCGCCTCGCGGAGAGCGAGGAATTCGCGCGGATCAACGAGCGACTGGCCCGCATCGAGGCCGCCGTCGTCCCGCAGCCCGAGGAGCCGCCAAGTAAACGTCCAGCGAGGAAGAACCCCGCATCGGGCTCCAAGAAGGCCAAGATCCCCGCGGTCCACGGACGGACCCCCCGGGTGGTGGCCGCAGCGCCTGCATCCACAGCGAAGGGGTACGTCGGCTCTGGTCGCAGGGCGGCAGGGAAGGGCTGAGGCGGTCACGAGGAGGCCAACCCTCCACCACCTCCCCTCCAGCAGAAGGGTTTCGTGTCATCCCGCCGACCTGTCGGTGGGGTTTAAAGCAAAACCCACCCCAAAACACCCCCCCCCCCGACAACCCCCCCCGCCCACAAAAAAACCGCCC
>NZ_JBEOVG010000210.1:0-1589 GCF_040295345.1 Actinosynnema sp. NPDC002837 | reverse complement strand
GTTTTTTCTGTGCTTATAAATCTGTACACAAGCACTACCACTAACTTTTCAGCCACGCAAAAGAACAAAAGATTAAAATATATATGATAAATATAAATAGGCTTCGCCTTTTTTTATTTTTTTCAAAAATTGAAAATCAAGGTCAAAATCAAAACCGCTCCGCAAGGACGGATTGGGGTAGGATTATCTTTTTAGACGAGGCGCTAATTCTTTTTTAGTGTGACCTGTTTATCTTGTTTGTTTAAGCGAACAGTTGCTCTGTTCGGTCAGAGTTGCACCCTAACAAGAAAAGACAAACTAGAACAGCCCTAGAACATCATATTTTAGCTTATAAGCGATTTTAGAGTAACTTTGGTATAAAATATCATGGATAAAAGAATAAGCCCTCAAAAGGGCTAATATCAGCTTATTCTTTTCTGTCTTCTCTTACCACGTTATATTTTTGACGATAACGTCGAAAAGTCGTTCGATTAATTCCAGTTTTACGCTCGATTTCTTTTTCTGTTAATCCTTGTTGGTATAAATCAAAGGCATGTTGCAATCCCTCATCTTCAAAAGAATATTTCTTTTTTCGTCCTTTAAATCGTCCCCGTTGTTTGGCAATGGCAATCCCTTGGGCTTGCCGTTCTCTAATCCGTTTTCGTTCACTTTCTGCTTGGTATTTGTACAATTCAATCATCAAGTTATTAATTAAACGCCTTAAATTATCGTCTTCAATCCCTGTCATGGACGGCAAGTTTAAGACTTCCAGCGTTGCGCCTTTTTGTTGAATTTGGTTCATCAGTTCGGTTAATTCTTTGTTATTTCGTCCTAAGCGGTCTAATTCTGTCACCACGACAATATCACCCTCATGTAAATAAGTCAGCATGGCTTGTAATTGAGGACGTTCAGTAGATTGTCCGCTTGCCTTATCTGAAAACACCTTAGAAACGTCCTGTAAGGCTTCTAACTGGCGGTCTAGGTTCTGTTCTTTGCTTGAAACACGAGCATAACCTATTTTTGCCATTTTCTACTCCTCCTCTTTATCATTATTGGCTTCTGCCAAATTGTCCAACGTTTTAAGTAAATCAGAGAGTTTATCATGTTTCACTTTATAAATCACTTGCTGTTTTTTATCCTTACCAATGGTGATGTAATCGCCATAAATCATGTATCTTCTGACAAATTTTGTTCCACGGTTCAAATCTAGTGTATACGTATCAGCACCGACTAAACCGCCAGTATCTTTGACCTCATTTTTTTTGGATAAATCCAACTCATCAAGATAATCGACAATTGATGAAACCATTTCTTTTTCCTTGATATTCATATCCGTTTCTTGAAATTGATAGTTACTCCCATTTGTAATGGTAAAATGAATACGGTCAATATTCTCTTTCGATAATTTTTGGGAGTTCGTACCACATGCTACAAGTCCAAAAATAGCTAGAAGAACAATGCTACTCAATGCGATTATTTTTTTCATTTATAGTTTCTCTCTTTCTTTTATGATTGTTTATAGCCCTTTTGCGAGTAATTGGAAAAATTGTGCTAAAAAGTCCACAAACTCTTTTTCGCTCATGATAATTAAAGGCTGTCCGGATTCAATT
>NZ_JBEOVG010000208.1:0-1704 GCF_040295345.1 Actinosynnema sp. NPDC002837 | reverse complement strand
GCGGGGGGGGCGCTGCGGCGCGGCGGGCGGCTGCCCGTGCCGGCCGCGCGGGACGAGCTGCAAGCGCTCGCCGAGGCGTTGAACGCCCTGCTGGCCCGCCGCGACGAGGCCACCGAACGGCTGCGCCGGTTCACCGGCGACGCCGCGCACGAGCTGCGGTCGCCCGTGACGTCCGTGCGGGCGCAGGCCGAGGTGGCGGTGGCGCACCCCGACCCGGACTTCTCCATCGAGGTGCTCGAATCGGTGGTGGAGGAGTCCGAACGGCTGTCCGCGCTGGTGGACGCGTTGCTGATCCTGGCGCGCGCGGACACCGGCGAGCTGCCGCGCGCCGAGCCCGTCGACCTGGTGCTGCAGGCGCAGGCCGCCGTCGACCGGCTGGGGGAGACGGAGCTGCTCGTGCAGCTGGCCGCGCCGATGAGCGCGTGCCTGGTCTCCGCCGCGGGCGCGGAGGTCGAGCTGGTGCTGGACAACCTGCTGCGCAACGCCGCCCGGTACGCCCGGACGTTCATCCGGATCTCCGTGCTGCCGGCCGTGCGCGAGGTGCGGTTGCTGGTCGACGACGACGGGCACGGCATCCCCGAAGAGCACCGGGAGAAGGTGTTCGACCGCTTCTACCGGGTCGAATCGGACCGGGGACGGGCCACCGGCGGGTTCGGGCTCGGGCTCGCGCTGGTGGCGCACCTGGTGCGGCGGCGGCGCGGGACGATCCGGGCGGGCGAGTCGCCGGAGGGCGGCGCCCGGCTGGAGGTGCGCTGGCCGCTCTACCGGTGACGGGCGCGGCCGGCAGGATCGGCGACCGTGCCCGAGCTGAGAACCACCACCCTGGTCGACGCGCCGCTGCGGACCGTCGCCGCCGCGCTGCTGGACGCGCGACTGCTGGCCCGAGCCGTGCGAGGGCTGGGCGTGCGGATCACGGGTGGCGCGCCGGTGCTGTTCGCGGGCGCGTCGCTGGCCGGGTCCGTGGGGCCGGTGACCGGGACGCTGGTCGTGACGCGGGCCGACACCACGGGGGTGTCGGCGGAGCTGGTCGGTGGGCCGTTGCCGAGGTTCACGCTGGTCACGGACCTGCTGCACACCGGCGGCGGCACGATGGTGGTCGATTCCGTCGAGTGGTCGAGCCCCGGCGGCCCGTTCGGGCGGCTGGCGGACGTCCTGGTGGGGCGCGGCCTGGCCCTGAAAGTCCTGGAAGCCCGTGCCGCCGCCGTGTCCGCGCGCAGCATCGACCTGCTGAGCGCGCGCGTAGTAGTAGGTGCGGCGATCATTCGTGACGGCCTGCTCCTGGCCCAGCAACGCAGTTACCCGCCCGAGGCCGCCGGCAAGTGGGAACTGCCGGGCGGACGCGTCGAGCCGGGCGAAACCGACCACGCCGCCGTGATCCGCGAGTGCTCGGAGGAACTGGGCGTGACCGTCGCCCCGGGCGACCAGATCGGCCCGGACATCCCCCTCCGCTCCGACCTGATCCTCCGCGCCTACACGGCCACCCTGACCTCCGGCACCCCGACCCCGACCGACCACCAGGCCGTCCGCTGGCTGACCTCCGCCGGCCTGGACACCGTCGACTGGCTCCCCGCCGACCGCGTCCTCCTCCCCGCCCTCCACCCCCTCCTCTCCTGACCCCCGCGCGGGGGGCAGCCCCCGGGCGCCGGTGGTGGGGGTGGGGGGGCGGTGCGGGGGGGAGTGGGGAGACGTGCCCGCCGCGCCGGG
>NZ_JBEOVG010000207.1:0-1724 GCF_040295345.1 Actinosynnema sp. NPDC002837 | reverse complement strand
TTATAAGTATACACCTCTTTTTTATAAAATTAAAGCAAAATATTAGGCAAACCTAAAAAAAAATAGACATCGCCTAATTTAATATTATTTGCCTTCATTTCATTTGTATCGGAATGAATCAATTGTACACTGGACCAATGTCAAATATTTAGACACAAAATGAGCTATATTTTCTTAAAATAATTTTCTTCTTTCTGATTTGGAGTTAAACCCTTGTTGGCGGAATGAGGATTATAATTGTTATAAAATTGTTCGATGTATTCAAAGCAAGAGAGTTGAACTTCTTGAATGGAGTGATAAGTTCATAATTACATTAACGCAAAAAAATAGGTTCAAACTTTGACCGAAGATGAAGTTAAAAATTTGTGTTTTGAAGTCAAAGATTTATACGAAGATGTCTTAAAAGAATTTGAAATTAAGCTCTAATTTTTTTCAAAAAGGGGGATTGGGGGACACCACCAAAAATAAAAAGATTCGTCTGAAACGAACAAAAATAAAATTGGAAATTTTAGCTTTTGTGAGTGAAAGATGAATACTTTTTACTGTAAGTGTAGCCACACTTGCTAAGTTCACTAACTAAAGACACTAACCCCCTATTTTGAGCTTTTAGAGTTGACAGTAGTTTGAAAGGTTGACAAGATGAAAATAATCGAAAATCGTGAGAGAAGTATACAGAAAAAATTTCGTGTAAATGAAAAAGAGAACGAAAGAATTAAATTGATGATGAGAAAAACTGGTATCACTAATTTTTCTATTTTTGCTAGACGAGCCTGTTGCAATAAAGAGATTTTTTCTATTGATTTTTCAGAATATAAAAATATTATTTCTGAAATTTCTGCGACAAAATCTGAACTAAAACGTATCGGAAATAATATCAATCAAATTGCTAAACATTTAAACGAAAATAAAAATAATCAGACAAAAGAATTGATGTCTGATTATCAAAAGCAATTAGAAAATTTGGAAGAAAAAATTCAAAAAGTGGTTCATTTTATTTCGGAGAGGGAGTAAAAATGACAGTGATTTATATGCCAAAACAATCGAACGGAACAGTTCATTCTTCAAAAGATTTAAACCAACTCATTGATTATGTGATGAACTCCGAAAAAACAAATGACTTTGAATATGTTTCCGGTCAAAATATTTTAGATATTCATTCAACCTGTGATGAAATGTTAGCGACACGAACAATGGCTATCGCTTTAAAAAACAAGCCACGAAAAAACGAAAGGTTCGGTTATCATTTTGTCCAATCTTTTTCTCCTGATGACCATTTAACCCCTGAACAAGTTCATGAAATTGGTTGTAAAACCATGAAAGAATATCTCGGAAATTCTGCGGAATTTATTATTGCTACTCATACCGATAAGCCACACCTCCATAATCATATTGTGCTTAATGCAACTGACCCTTTGACTTTAAATAAATTTCAACAATCAAAAAATGATTTGGAACGATTGAAAGAAATTTCTGATAACATTTCTAAAGAATATGGTTGTAAAATTATTGACCGTCCTGAACAAAAATTAGGAAACTCTCACAAAAATTATTTGGTCTATCTTGCTCAAAATTCTTACCGAAAAGAGATTAAAAACAAACTTGAATTTTTAATGAACCATTCTCACACTTGGGAAGATTTTAAAACAAAAGCAAGAGCCTTAAATTTAAAAGTGGACGACACAAAAAAATATACCACTTATCTTTTAGAGGGAAGCGAACAAACC
>NZ_JBEOVG010000206.1:0-1733 GCF_040295345.1 Actinosynnema sp. NPDC002837 | reverse complement strand
AACCACGGACCCAGCAGCCACGGAAACGGCAGCCCGAGCGGCGGCTCACCCAGCAGCGGCAGCGGCGGCGGCGCTCCGAGCAGCAGCAGCAACCCCAGCGGCAGTAGCCCCAGCGGCGGCAACCCTGGCGGCGGTAGCGGTAGCGGCTATGGCAGTGGTGGCGGCGGTTCGCACGGCGGCGGTGGCGGCAGTCCCAGCGGCGGCAGTGGGGGCGGCAGTCCCAGCGGCGCTGGCGGCGGCAGTGGTGGTGGTTCACACGGCGGCAGTGGTGGCAGCAGTGGTGGCGGCGCGCCGAACCCTGCGCCTTCACCACGTTTCGACCAGACCTCCGCGGCAACCGCCGCGACCCCCGACGCCCCGGCACGCCCGGACCAGCCCAACACCCCCGCACCCTCCCGCGATCCCGGCACCACCCCGCAGGGCAACCAGCCCACCGCAGCACCCGGAGCCACGCCCGCGGGCGGCGGTGCACCGGGTAGTGGTGCACCAGGCGGCGGTGCACCGGGTGGCGGCTCGCCTGGCGGTGGTGGCAGGCCGGGCGGTGGCGGCTGGACCGGCACGCCCGGCAGCCCCGGTGCCCCGAGCAGCCCCAACGTGCCCAGCGGCCGTGGAGACCTCGGCTCGGGCGTCCCGACCCCGCGCGGCCCGGAAGGTCCGAGGCCGTCGTCGTTCGGCCCGTCGAGCACCAACCCGTCCCACGCCGGCCCACCACACGCAGGCCCGCCACACGCCGGTCCACCGCACGCAGGCCCACCGCACGCAGGCCCACCGCACACCGGCCAACCATCCTTCGGCCCTACCGGCAACGGTCCTGCCCACGGCCCCGGCCATCCCGGCCCCGGGCACAGCGGCGCACCCAACCAGGGCCCCGGCCCTCGCCCGACCCACACCGGCCCGGGCAGCACCGGACCTTCCCACCACGGCCCAGGTAGCACCGGACCTTCCCACGCCGGGCCGAACGCACCAGGCGGTCCACACCACGGTCCGGCCAACCCGGGCCCCGGCAACCCCGGTCCGGGCAACGCGGGCCCCAGGCCTCACGGTCCGGCGGGCGCCGGCCCGACCCACACCGGTCCGAACGGCCCGAACCCGCAGCACCCGAACGCGCCGCACCCGAACGCGCCGCACTCGAACCCGCCGCACTCGCCCGCGGGCCCACCCCAGCAACGCGGCGGTCCCGCCCCGGGCTCGCACCCCAACGGCCCGGCTCCGCACACCCCGAACCGGCCGTTCGACGGGCCGGCTCCCCAGCGGCACCCCGACGCGCAGGCACCCACGCCCCGGCGCGACCCGGACCCGCAGTCCCCACCGCGCCGCGACCAGGACGGCATCCCGTCCCAGCGCCGCGACCCGGAAGCGTGGACCCCGCCCCACCGCGACCCCGACCCGAGCACCAACCGGCCGGACAACGACACCCCGAACGGCGACCGCCCCGACAGCGGCCCCGACACCGACCGCCCGGACTCGGATCGGCCGGACTCGGATCGGCCGGACTCGGATCGGCCGGACTCGGATCGGCCCGACACCGACCGGCCCGACACCGACCGCGCCGACGGCGACCAGCCGAGCATCGACGAGGCGCACGCCCGGCACGGTGAGACCACCCCCGCCGGTATCTCGCACCACCGGGGCGACCCGGACATGGGCGACCTGCCCCACCGCGTCCCACCCGACCCCCGCTACTTCACCGCCGACGTCCACATCACCCCCGACGGCCGAGCCCGCATCGGCAA
>NZ_JBEOVG010000205.1:0-1763 GCF_040295345.1 Actinosynnema sp. NPDC002837 | reverse complement strand
ACGGCTAAGTCTAACAATGAATGGTAATTTTTGTAAATCGTCGCCCATTAGAGCAACATCAGCAGTTTCGAGAGCCGTATCTGTCCCTGCACCGCCCATTGCAATACCAACCGTCGATGCAGCTAATGCTGGTGCATCATTAATGCCGTCGCCAACCATTGCTACTTTATTATAAGTTGTCCGCAACGCTTTAATCGAATCTAATTTTTCTTGAGGCATTAGATCTCCTTTTATTTCAGTCACACCTAATTGCTTACCAATAGATTCAGCGGTTTTAGTATTATCACCAGTAAGCATAATAGTGTGTTCAATTGACAACTTGTGGAGTTCAGAAATAACGGCAGCACTTGAATCTCTTACTTCATCCGCGACAGCAATTACTCCTAAAATTTGTTCGTCAGTACCGAAATACATGGCGGTTTTCCCTTGTTCTTGAAATTGTCTGTATTGTACTTTGACCGCTGTTTCTTCGATTACTGATGCAGAAAACAGTTTAGGGCTTCCAATATAGTAACGTATGTTTTGATGTATACCTGTAAGTCCTTTACCTGTGATAGATTGGAAATCCTCGATTTGTATTGACTTGTAATCCACATTAGTTTTATCCGCTTCGTTTAAAATAGCAGAAGCTAATGGGTGTTGAGAAAGAGATTCCAACGATGAAATAATCGATAGATAATTTATATCAGTTTCAGAACTGGTTGCAATGAAATCCGTTACGACAGGCTTTCCTTTTGTTAAGGTTCCAGTCTTATCGAAAGCAATTGCTCTCAAATGACCAATTTCTTCCAGATAGACTCCGCCTTTTACTAAAACACCATTTTTTGCTGCATTACCAATAGCCGAAACAATTGAAACAGGTGTTGAGATCACTAATGAACAAGGACATCCGACAACTAAAATGGATAACCCTTGGTAAAGCCATTTATTCCAGTCACCACCAAAGAATAGCGGAGGAACAACCACTATCAAAAGGGCCATAATAATTATGAATGGCGTATAGTATTTTGCAAATTTATCTACAAAGGCTTGTGCAGGAGCTCGTTCTCCTTGCGCTTCTTCAACTAAGTGAATGATTTTGGCAATCGTTGTATCCGTTACTTTTTTTGTTACTTTGACTTCAAGAACACCTTCTTCATTTAGTGTTCCTGCAAACACTTCATCATCTAACTGTTTTTCAACAGGAACCGATTCTCCTGTTATTGCTGCTTGATTTACTGAAGAATGACCGTTGATAACAAGCCCATCCATGGCTATTTTTTGTCCGGGTTTAATGATCATAATATCGTCGATATCGATTTTATCGACACTGACTAATTGCTCTACATTGTTTCTCCTGATAAGAGCTTCTTTGGGAGCTATATCCATAAGAGAACGAATCGACTGTCTTGCTTTATCCATTGAAAATCGTTCCAAAGCTTCGCTAATAGCAAATAGTATTACTACAATAGAACCTTCGGCCCATTCTCCAATAAATGCGGCCCCAATAATTGCAATAGTCATTAAAGATTCCATGGAGAAGTCCAATTTGATCAAATCAGAGAACCCTTCTTTAAATAAATCAAATCCACCAATTATTATTGCCAATATATAAAGAGCTTTCGTTAATAAATGATCTTCGCCCAATGATAGTTGGGAAATCACAGCAACAAGTATAAAACCAAGAGAGATGATTAAAGCGATATTCCGTTTAATAAAAGACTCTTTTGATCTAACTTGTTCATCATTTTCTTGATCATCACGAATGATAAGATTTTCGAAGG
>NZ_JBEOVG010000204.1:0-1784 GCF_040295345.1 Actinosynnema sp. NPDC002837 | reverse complement strand
GGGATGCTGTTGGCGAATTGATCTACGACGACGCCCTCGACATGATCATCCGGTCGTGTCGGGGGCGTCGTCGTGTGGAGGTTGTCGGTGTCGTTGCGGCCTGCTGGTCCGGGTGAGGTACCGGAGTTGACGGCCCGGGTGGCGCGTGCCGCGTTTCCCAAGGGCTGTACGGCGATGCTGATGCGGGATCTGCTGGGTCCGGTGTTCGCCGACGAGCAGTTCGTGGGGTTGTTCTCGACGCGGGGGAAGCCGGCGTATTCGCCGGGCCGGTTGGCGTTGGTGTCGGTGTTGCAGTTCGCCGAGGGATTGCCGGACCGGCAGGCCGCGCACGCGGTGCGGGCGCGGGTGGACTGGAAGTACGCGTTGGGGCTGGAGTTGGAGGACTGCGGGTTCGACCACTCGGTGCTCTCGGAGTTCCGGGACCGTCTGGTGGCAGGCGGCCGTGAGCAGTTGCTGCTGGATCTTGTGCTGCGGGCGGTAGGCGAGGCGGGTCTGCTCAAGGCCGGCGGTCGGGCGCGCACGGACGCGACGCGCGTGCTGACCTGGGCCAGGGAACGCTCACGCACGGAGTTCGCCGCGGAGACGCTGCGGGCGGCATTGAACGCGGTCGCGGTGGCGGCGCCGGACTGGCTGGCCGCGCTGGCGCCGCCGGAGTGGTTCGACCGCTACTCCCGGCCGCTGGAGGACGACGACAACGGGCGGTCGAAACGCTGGTCGGCCAGGATCGACGACATCGACCAGGTCGGCCGCGACGGGGTGGAGCTGCTGCTCGCGGTCGCGACGCCGGGTGACTGGGACTGGCTGCGGCACCTGCCCGCGGTCGAGCTGCTGCGGCAGGTCTGGGTCCAGCAGTTCACGATCACCGACGGGGTCGTGCGTGGTCGCGGCCGACGCGACGGACAGCCTGCCGGGGCGATCCGCCACTGCAATCCCTACGATCCCGAGGCCCGCACGAACGGCCAACGCGGTGTCGAGTGGGACGGCTACAAGGTCCACCTCACCGAGACCTGCGAACCCGACGCGCCACACCTGATCACGGCGGTGGAGACCACTCCGGCCAGCGGCAGCGACACCGTCATGGTCGACGTGGTCCACGACCGGCTCGCACGTCGCGGCTTACTCCCGCGGCTGCACCTGGTCGACGCCGGCTACGCCACCGCCCAGCAGATCGTCACCGCCCGCCGCAACCACGGCGTCGAGCTTCTCGGCCCGGTGCAGGCCAACACCAACTGGCAGAACACCGCGGGCGAGGGCTTCGGCATCGACGCGTTCACCATCGACTGGGACAACAAGACGGCGCACTGCCCAGGCGGCAAGACCAGCAGACAGTGGCGCGTGGACACCGCCTCCGAACGCAACCCGCGTGTCCTGGCCCGCTTCTCCCCGGCCGACTGCAACCCCTGCACACTGCGCGCGAAGTGCACCACCACCAAGCCCAGGATGGGCCGCCAGGTCAGCCTGCGCGGCGACCGCGACCTGCACGAAGTGCTCCAGACCGCCCGCCGCGACCAGGGCACCCCGGACTGGCTGCGCCGCTACGGCCACCGCGCCGGCATCGAGGGGACCGTCTCCCAGGGCGTCCGCTCGTTCGGTCTACGCCGATCCCGCTACCGCGGCCTGGCCAAGACCCACCTGCAACACGTCCTCACCGCCGCCGGGATGAACCTCGTCCGACTCAACGCCTGGCACGCGGGGACACCACACGCGTCGACCCGGACATCGCACTTCGCAGCGCTGCGCCCCGCCAGCCAAAGCTGACGGGGCGCATTCGCCAACAGCATCCC
>NZ_JBEOVG010000203.1:0-1802 GCF_040295345.1 Actinosynnema sp. NPDC002837 | reverse complement strand
AGCCGGCAGGCCCGGCGGGGAAAAGCGTCCCGCCAGGCCTGCCGGCTTCGACCAGCCTAAAGCACCCGAACCCATGTCAAATCGGGCCTCTGCGGTGCGCTGCGGGTCCGTTGTGGATTGGGAAGTGGCCCGTGGGCGGTGGGCGGTAGTTCGTGGCCCGGGCGGTGGTTCGTGGCCCGGGCGGTGGTTTGTGGCCCGTGGTTTGTGGCGGTGGGGTCAGCGTCGGGGAGCGAGCTCGGGGCGTTCGGCCTTCGTCACGTAGTCGGACACGTCGACGGACCGTTGCGGCTTGCGCGCCAGTGCCTCCTTGATCGGCACTTCGAGTCGGCGCTGCTTCGCCGCGTCGCGCTCTTCGCGACGTGCCGCGAACTCGGGCATGACCTCGGCGGCGAACAGCTCCAAGGCCTCGCACACGTGCTCGTGCTTGTTGGCCCCGATCTGCGCCTGGAAGATGATCTGGTCGACGCCCGCGTCCTCGTAGGCTCGGATGACGTCGGCCAGTTGCTCGGGCGTGCCGATGCCGCGGCGCAGGGCGGCGCGTTCGGCGCGGGTCTTCGGGTCCATCGAGGCGAGCGCGGCGTCGCCCAGGTCGCGCACGAACCCCAACTGGTGGCGCATCCGCTCGAAGTCCGCCGTCACGTCGGTGACACCGGGGCGGTGCTTGCCGTTCACGTAGTAGTGCATGAACGAGTAGGCGAAGAAGTAGGCGCCGTCCAGACCGCGGTCGAGGGCCACCTCTTCGTCCTGATGGCACATGAACGGCAGCACCAGCGCGAAGTTCGGGTTCACCGAGAAGCCCATCGGCAGGCACTCGTCGGAGGCCAGCGTCTCGTAGTAGGCGTCGACCCGTTCCTTGGCCTGCTCGGGGGAGATGAAGGCGAACGACAACGCGCCCATGCCGTTGCGGGCCGCGGTCTCCACGGTCTGCGGGCTGCTGCACGCCACCCACATCGGGGGGTGCGGCTTCTGCTTGGGCTTGGGCAGGACGTTGCGCGGCGGCAGGTCGAGGAACCGGCCGTTGTGCCCGGTGAACGGCGTCTCGGTGAGCAGGCGGGTGATGACCTCGACGGCTTCCTCCCACTGTTCGCGCTTGGTCTCGCGGTTGACGCCGAACGCTTCCAGCTCCAGCTGCGTGCTGCCCTGCCCGGTGCCGAAGTCGACCCGGCCGCCGGAGATGAGGTCCAACGTGGCCAGGCGTTCGGCCACCCGGACGGGGTGGTTGACGCCGGGCGGGAGCGACACGATGCCGTGCGCGAGCCGGATCCGTTCGGTGCGCGCGGCGGCGGCGGCCAGGAACACCTCGGGCGCGGACGAGTGGGAGTACTCGTCCATGAAGTGGTGCTCGGTTTCCCAGGCGTAGTCGAAACCGAGCCGGTCGGCCAGCACGATTTGGTCCAGCGACTCGTTGAGCATCCGCTCTTCGCTGTCCTCGGCCCAAGGCCGGGGAAGCTGGTGGTGATACAGGAGCCCAAATCGCATGACCATCCCCATTTCGTTCGGGAAGAAACCTGTCGTCCGCTCGCTTCGCCCCGAAGTATTCGGCCGCCCGAGGGCCACAGCAACCATTACCGCCCCGGTCTCTAGGACATCCGAACAGTTAGGGGTGACTAGGGGAGCCTCCACCGGTCCACCACACCCCACCCGCCCACAACGGCCCCGCAGCGCGTCCACCGAGTCCACTTGCCCCAACCGCCGCACAACGGACCCGGAACATCCGCACCTAGGCCCGATTTGACATGGGTTCGGGTGCCATAGGCTGGTCGAAGCCGGGCAGGCCTGGCGGACGCTTTTCCCGCCAGGCC
>NZ_JBEOVG010000202.1:0-1890 GCF_040295345.1 Actinosynnema sp. NPDC002837 | reverse complement strand
GTTTTGGCCCCGTTCGCCGGGACCAAGCCGCTCCGCCGTCGTCACATGCGCCCGAACTCCCGCAACGCCATCAGGTCGGGCACCAGCACGTCACGCCTCAGGTGGCTCACCACCACCCCCGCTTTGCGCAGGTCGGAGAACGCCTTCTCGGCCGTCCTGGGCTTCATCCCGACGATCGAGGCGAGTTCCACCTTCGTCAGCGGGATCCCCAACGTCCACCCGTGCGCCTCTTCGCGCCCGTAGGTCTGCACCAAGTCGACCAGCACCCGCGCCACCCGTTCGGCGGCCGGGTGGGACAGGAAGTCCCGCCGGCGCTGGTTCGCCCAACGCAGCCGGTCGTCGATCATCCCGATCAACTCCACGAACACGTCGTTGCGCCGGTGCAGGAACGCCATGAACTCGCCGCTGGTGATCAGCTTCGCGACCACGTCGCCACAGGTCACGACGCTGGCCGAGCGCGGCTTCTGGTCCAGCGCCGCCATCTCGCCGACCAGGTCGCCCGCGACCCTGATCGCGAGCAGCGCCGTGTCACCCGTCTCGTCCGTGGTCTGCACCTTGACCACGCCGTCGAGCAGCAACAGGACGTGAGTGTCCTTCGCGTCCTGCTCGATGACCTCACGATCGGCCCGGTACCTCACGACCGTGCCGAGGTCGAGGAACTCCCGACGGGTCGAGTCGCGAAGACGACCGAGCAGGCTGTGACCGGGCCACCCCGGACCCGAGCCGACCGGGTCGGCCATTCCCGAGTACACGATCGGGCGATCAGCGACGATGGACGCCGCGCGCTGGATGAACCCGCCCCTCAGCGACGACGCCGGTGGGATCGACCGGTTGACGCGGCCCACGATGCGCTGGACCACGTCGTCCGGGGCCCGATCGCGGAGATCGCGAACGTCGTCCGCACCGAACGAAGAGTCCTCGACGAGGTGCTCCACCGCCGTCGAGTGGCCGACCGCGTGCTCAGACATTGCCACCCCCGCCCCCAGTCGATCGACCGGTGTTGCGCCGATGTCTCTCCAAAGCCCCTTTGATGACGCCGTGGGTCGTGTTCAGCAGTTCCGCTATCTCGCCGACCGTGTACCCGGACTCCGACAGGACCAGCGCCGACCTGGCGTACTCGTTCGGGATGCCGGCGAGACCGCGCCTGATCTCCAACTTGGTGACCACCGCCTCGCCGGGGTCGGGGCCGGGCGCCGCCAGGTCCGCCGGCACCTCGACGCCCGATAATCGGCCGGCCTCCGCCTCCTGCCGGCTGCGGTCCCTCCTCCACTTGCGGTAGACGTTGGGGAACGCGTACACGCAGCCCGTGGCGAAGTAGGTCTTCAGGCTCGCACCACCCGTCGGATCCCACGCGCCGCCCAACAGGGCCTTGTCGCGGAAGTCGCCGATCGCGTCGACCACCGTGTCACCGGCGAGGCTGACCAGGTCCTCGTGCTCCCAGTA
This sequence comes from Actinosynnema sp. NPDC002837, assembly GCF_040295345.1. NCBI lineage: Bacteria > Bacillati > Actinomycetota > Actinomycetes > Pseudonocardiales > Pseudonocardiaceae > Actinosynnema > Actinosynnema sp. NPDC002837. The sequence goes on along the minus strand of NZ_JBEOVG010000202.1, from coordinate 447 downwards.
CAGCGGCGGCCCGCCGACCGGGTACCCCTTCTCCCGGCAGAGCGTGAAGATCAACCCGGACCTCAACCACCCCACCATCGAGGCGAAGCCGTACTCGCTGAGCACCCTGGTGAACCGCAGCCACTCCGGGCCCGCGCAGTTCTCCGCGACGAGCGCGTCACGCAGCTTGACGTCCGCCTGGCGCCGATCATCGTTGCCCACCAATCGCGACCCCCTCGGACGAGGCTCATCCGAACGACAGGTTCTATGTCGGCGCGGACGGCCGACGGCACGCGGCGGCGGTCCTCGCCGGGCTGACCGCGAGTGGCGTCTCCGCGTCGTTCTTCCACGCGCACGTGGGCGACGAGCCGCCCCCGTGAGCGCTCACGACCCGGCGCACGGGAAAGGGCGGAGGGGAGGACCACCGCAGGGTTCCCGAGTAAAAAAAAATGAAAAGACACAACAAGG
>NZ_JBEOVG010000201.1:0-2087 GCF_040295345.1 Actinosynnema sp. NPDC002837 | reverse complement strand
CTCCCGTGTTCTCGAAGCCAGGGGGAGTGGGGCGGTACTGGCCCGGCTCCGTGCCGACGGTCCAGGGCCGGGGTCACTTCAACCCCAAAGGTTACTCCAACGCCTTTAGCAATTTGTTTCACTTGGTCTCGGATGACTTTTCTAGTTGTTTCTTTCATCATCCGAACATCCCCTTTTAACACTACTTTATCTTGTATAGCATTAAAACTTCCTGCTCCATCAAATGATCCAATAGTTACAGTACCCATGTCAAATGGATCTATTCTTCTTGAAATTACTGTTTGGAGTTCAGTTACAAAGTAACTAGCGGCTACTATTGCATCATTACTTAATTGTGGCATAGAAGCGTGACCTCCGTTTCCTTTGATTGTAATGGTGAAATTAGAACGTCCCGTTTGAGTTTCTTTATTATGATAGGCAATGACCCCTGTTTTAATTGTAGTCATCACATGAACCCCGATCATATTATCGACACCGTCAAGAGCTCCTGCTTTAATCATACCTTTGGCACCACCAGGAGATACTTCCTCTGCTGGTTGATGGACAATTCTAACTCTTCCCGGAAGTTCTTGTTTTATTTTTACTAGTTCTCTAGCAAGTACCATCAAATATGCAGTATGTGCATCGTGTCCACAGGCATGCATTACTCCTGGATTGACCGATTTAAAACTTAAATCATTATCTTCAAAAATAGCAAGAGCATCAAAGTCTGCTCTCAACGCAAGAGTTTTTCCGGATTTTCCACCTTCAATATCAACGATGATTCCAAATCCCTTTCCGATAAGTTTTGGTTCACAGTCAAGTTCTTTATAAAAGCCCATAATATACTTAAATGTTTCTTTTTCTTGAAAAGAAATTTCTGGGTATTGATGAAGATGACGCCTAATTTGAATCATTTCATTCTCATATTGTGTTAAGCTAGTCAACAAATTATTAAGTAGTTTCATATGATACCTCTAAACTTTCTACCCGAATTGCTAGTTAATTTCATTGGAAAATAAATAAGTCGTGCTATCCTAATCTTAAACTACTAAGCATTAGAAAGCGCACGACTTATATGACTTATAATAGCACACTTCCAAAAGTTTTTGTTTATTTACTGACAACCATTGAGACGCTTTATCAAACGAGTGTTTCCCTTGAGGTTCAAAACCGAAAGAACGTCCATCTCGCAACATCAGATTGCTTAGTTATCGCTTGTTACCTATGGGACGTACTGCATTTTAGTGAAACACTTAAAGCTAAGCACCAATTGGCTCAAAGTTTATTTCCTAATTTCCTAGAATATTCTCGCTTTGTCCGCCGTTGTAATGCCCTCTTACCGAGTATCCAAGTCATTCGCCAAGCACTCGTCTTTAAAGAGGTTGAAGGAATGAGTGTATCCATTATTGACAGCTTCCCCATTCCTTTGTGTCAGCCTATTCGTAACTTCAGAAGCAAAGTTCTTGGAGATTATGCCAATGCTGGCTACAATGCTACAAAGGGACAGTACTTCTATGGATGTAAATGTCATGCTTTAGTCAGTGAATCAGGCTATGTCATAGACTACACAATTACTCCTGCTTCAATGGCTGATAGTTCAATGACCGAGGAAGTGTTGAGTCAATTTGGGACACCAACAGTCCTTGGAGATATGGGATATCTAGGTCAGTCACTGCATGAAAGGCTGGAATTAGAAGGAATTGATCTAATTACACCTGTCAGGAAGAACATGAAGCAAAAGAAAATCCTTTTCCCTAATTTTTCAAAACATAGAAAAGTGATTGAGCGAGTTTTCTCTTTTTTGACAAATCTAGGAGCTGAGCGTTGTAAAAGTCGTTCGCCTCAAGGTTTTCAATTGAAATTAGAGATGATACTTTTAGCGTATTCTTTACTGTTAAAATCAGCTAAATCACTGGAACCAGAGACTTTAAGATATTCTATCGGGTATCAAGTCATGGCTAAATAATCAACTAGCAATTCGGGTATATATATAGAAATAGGTATATAATAAAATACATTGATAGGGAATGAAAACTAAACTATTGATAATAGTTAACCCGAATTGCTAGTTAATTTCATTGGAAAATAAATAAGTCGTGCTATCC
>NZ_JBEOVG010000200.1:0-2142 GCF_040295345.1 Actinosynnema sp. NPDC002837 | reverse complement strand
AGAAAATCTCTATCCTAACCATCAAAGTGCTGTGTATACGCATTTAGACGGAAAAAATCACGTCTTACACAACCACATCATTGTCAATAAGGTCAATTTAGAGACAGGCAATAAATTAAGAGAACAAAAAGGAGAAAGCGTTCAACGAGCACGAGAAATGAATGATCGACTCGCTTCTCGAGAGAACTGGCACATTTTAGAGCCACCAAATGAGCGCCAAACAGAGACAGAAAAAGAACTAATCGCCAAAAATGAGTATTCTTACATGGATGATTTGAGAGAAAGAATCAATAAATCGCTTCAAGATGTCTCTGTGAGCTCATACGAAGCGTTTAAGGAACGATTATCTGACAATGGGGTAATTCTATCAGAAAGAGGCCAAACGTTCTCATATGCCTTTTTAGACGCCAATAACAAGCAAAGACGAGCACGAGAGACCCGATTGGGTTCTGATTTTGGAAGGGAGACCATTTTACATGAGTTGGAAAACCGAGCAAGACAAAACGAATTTAGAGCTGTTGAACAACGAGAACCAGCGATTACTCCGCTTGAGCGAGACACTCAACAAAGAGAATCAGAAATTGTTAGCCTTGAACAAGCAATTGAACCAAGAAAATCAGAAGCTCTCAAGCGAGAATCAAAAATTAATCGATTTATTGACACAATCAAACAGCTTGCAGGACGAGTACCAGAACTTACTCAACGCGTTACAAGAAAATTAAAGCAAACAAAAGAGAAAATCCTCGATGATTTTGAACGTCGCTTTTCAAAAGACATGAAAAATTACGAGCAAGAACAACAGAAAAGCCTAGAAAAACAAGTGAATAGAGACGTACAGTCTGAAAAGAAACCAACAAAAGATCATGATCGGGGGATGAGTCGATGAATAAAGATGAACAACTCGTTGTTCAAGTATTAAATGCTTATAAAAATGGTAAAATTGATTTCAGTCACGTTCCAGAACTAGACCGCTTAGTCCGTCAAGAAGTTAATAAAGACTTTCGGGGCTACCAAGAAAAAATAGAAGCTGTTGCGAGTCAAAAAATGGAGTCTGCCATTCAAGAACAACTCCATCGTTTAGAGGCAGAAAACTTAAAAGCGACCATACTGAAAGACATTCAAGTTGAAAAACAAGCATTACTCGCTTTGAAAAAAGAACTGAATGAACAAAAAGAGCAGATAAAAGCAGATCGCAAACGTGAGATTGTCGAACGTTACAGTATTTTGATTGTGAATATTATCTGCCTGTTCTGTTTCTTAGTTGTCGGTATTCTCATCGGACGATGGATTTATAAAGGTATCTGGGATGGTTGGGGTTTGCATATTTTGTATGACACAGTGATGGAAATACAGCCTAAACATCCTTATGGGGCAGTCGTTCTTGGATTAGGTGGTTTTGGTTTAATCGGTGCTGGAATTTATGGCAGTTTTCGATTAATGTATACCGCTTCAACATGGTTTGATCAACGTCCAAAAATTTTCAAAAGAATCTTTCCGAAAAAATAGAGAGTGAGGGGATATTTTGGTTTTAGATAATAAATTAGGCTTAACAAATTCAGCAGAATTAGCCAAACAAGAAGAGTTATTAACGAAAAAAAGAGCCAAAGAATTGTTTGAGTCTGGCAAAATAGAGGATCTGGAAATTGGGACGTTTCAAGGCTTATCTGATATTCATCAGTTTTTATTCCAAGATATTTACGACTTTGCAGGAAAAATTCGAGAAGTGAATATTGCGAAAGGAAACTTTCAATTTGCGCCACGTATTTTTTTAGCGCAAACACTTGAATATATTGATAAATTACCTCAAGAAACATTTGATGAAATTATTGATAAGTACTCGGATATGAATGTGGCGCATCCTTTTAGGGAAGGCAATGGACGAGCCACTCGTATCTGGTTGGATTTAATTCTTAAAAATAAACTACACAAAATTGTCGATTGGAATCAAATTGATAAGGATGAATATTTAAATGCCATGATCCGTAGTACAGTCAGCACCAATGAATTAAAATATTTGATTCAAAAGGCTTTAACCGATGATTTAGGAAAAGAACAATTCTTTAAAGGAATTGATGCGAGTTATTATTACGAGGGATATTATGAAATAAAAACAGAAGATTTATAAATAACCGATACAAACAG
>NZ_JBEOVG010000199.1:0-2169 GCF_040295345.1 Actinosynnema sp. NPDC002837 | reverse complement strand
GGTCCGGTGGAGAACCTGGCCGTGGGGGGGGGGGCGGGGCCCCCCCCCCCCCCGGTTTTGGCCCCGCCGCGGGGGCGGCGCCCCCCCGGCCCCCCCCGCCGCTCAACCCGAGGAGAACAAGTGCGACAACGCCTCAGCAGATTCGCCGCGCGCGCCGCGGCCCTGATCACCGCCGCGCTGGTCACCGCCGCGCTGCTGCCGGCCGGCCAGGCCGTCGCGGAGTCCAACGGCGGGGTGCGGGTCATGCCGTTGGGCGACTCGATCACCGAGGGCACGCAGGTGCCCGGTGGTTACCGGATCGGGCTGTGGCAGCGGTTCGGGTCCGGCAACTACCGGGTGGACTTCGTCGGTTCGCAGTTCAACGGTCCCGGCTCGCTCGGGGACCACGACCACCAGGGCCACCCCGGTTGGCGGATCGACCAGATCGACGCGAACGTCGTCAACTGGCTGCGGAACACGACACCGCGCACGGTGCTGCTGCACATCGGCACCAACGACATCCTGCAGAACTACAACGTGGCCGGCGCGCCCGCCCGCCTGTCGGCGCTCGTCGACCGCATCACCGCGACGGTGCCGAACGCGGACGTGTTCGTCGCGACGATCATCCCGCTGGCCAACTCCGGGCAGAACACCGCCGCCCGGAACTTCAACGCCACCATCCCGAGCATGGTGCAGAGCAAGGTCGCCGCGGGCAAGCGCGTGCGCATGGTGGACATGCACGCCGCGTTGACGACGGCCGACCTGATCGACGGCGTCCACCCGACCGCCACCGGCTACGACAAGATGGCCGCGACCTGGTACAACGCGTTGCGCGCCGTGCCCGGGAGCATCGGCGACCCCGTTGCCCCGCAGGGCAGGCAGGTCGTCGGCGCGGGGTCGGGGCGCTGCCTCGACGTGCCGGGTTCGACGACCACCAATGGCACGCAGCTGCAGCTGTGGGACTGCCACGGCCAACCCAACCAGTCCTGGACGCACACCTCCGGCAAGCAGCTGGTCGTCTACGGCACCAAGTGCCTGGACGCGTACGGCCGCGGCACGACGAACGGCACGCAGGTGGTGATCTGGGACTGCCACGGCGACACCAACCAGCAGTGGAACGTCAACGCCAACGGCACCATCACCAACGTGCTGTCCGGCCTGTGCCTGGACGCGGTCAACCACGGCACCGCCAACGGCACCAAGCTGGCCCTGTGGACCTGCTCCGGGCAGGCCAACCAGCAGTGGACCCTGCGCACGCCGGCCTGACCGCGACGCGGAAAAGCGCCCACCGGGTAGTTCGACGGCGATTCGAAGAATCACCGATCCCCGGTGGGCGCTTGCGCGCAACCCACTCGACGGAAGCTTTCGGCCGCGAATTTCCGAGAGAAAGGTGGAGCTCCATGCTGAAGAGGTTCGTGGTAGCCGTGGTGGCCGCCGCCGCACTGGCCGTGCCGACCACCGGCACCGCGCAGGCGGCCGGCAGCTGCGCGGACTTCTACTCGATCACCATGGGCAAGTACTGGGTCAACAACAACGTGTGGGGCCAGGACTCGGGCCAGGGGTGGCAGTGCGTGTGGGACGTGTCGTCCGGCGGCTCGATCTCGTGGGGCACGAGCTGGGACTGGAGCGGCGGGCCGGGGCAGGTGAAGTCCTACGCGAGCTCGGTGCTCGGCTGGCACTGGGGCACCAAGCCGGCGAACACCGGCCTGCCGGTCCGGTTGGCGGACAACCGGTCGGTGAACACGGGCGCGAACTACACCGTCCGGCAGAACACGGCGAACGTCATGAACGTCGCCTACGACCTGTGGCTGCACCCGGTGTCCAACCCCGGCACCGCCAACCCGTCCGACGAGATCATGATCTGGACCTACCGCGCCGGCGGCGCCGGGCCGGTCGGCACGCGGCAGGCCACCGTGTCGATCGCCGGCGCCACCTGGGACCTGTACCGGGGCAACATCGGCTGGGAGGTCTACTCGTTCGTCCGGACGGGCAACACCACCTCGGCCGCGTTCAACCTGCGCGACTTCACCTCGCACCTGGTCAACCGCGGGTGGTTGAGCAACCAGAAGTACCTCACCAGCGTGCAGCACGGCGCGGAGGTCTTCAGCGGCAACGGGCAGCTGGACGTGCACTCCTACTACGCCAACGTCGGCTGACCGCCCGGTGCGGCGCGGCGGCTACTGCGCCGCC
>NZ_JBEOVG010000198.1:0-2231 GCF_040295345.1 Actinosynnema sp. NPDC002837 | reverse complement strand
ACTTGATGCAGTATTAGCAAAACTTGCGGAGGGTATTAAAGCGGCAACACCGGCTGAGATTGGCAATGCTAAAGATGCTGCAACTGGCAAAACTTGGTATGCCGACATTGCTGACACATTGACGTCTGGTCAAGCCAGTGCTGATGCGTCTGACAAGCTTGCACATTTACAAGCTTTGCAAAGTCTGAAAACGAAGGTGGCAGCTGCCGTTGAAGCGGCCAAGACAGTTGGTAAAGGCGACGATACAACCGGTACTAGCGACAAAGGCGGCGCTCAAGGTACCCCGGCGCCCGCTCCAGGCGACACAGGTAAGGACAAAGGCGATGAGGGCAGCCAGCCTAGTTCTGGCGGTAATATCCCAACAAAGCCAGCCACAACGACGTCAACGAGCACGGATGATACGACTGATCGTAATGGTCAACTTACATCCGGTAAGGGAGCATTACCCAAGACAGGAGAGACAACTGAGCGGCCAGCGTTTGGCTTCTTGGGTGTCATTGTGGTCATTCTGATGGGGGTATTAGGATTGAAACGGAAACAACGTGAAGAATAGACTGTCCATGCGTTGCGTTTAGGGCAGCAGCGTATCGACAAAAAGAAAAGGGCGCTACGATATTTGGAGTTGAGGTTCAAAGTCAAATGGTACTGATGACCGGTAAAATTTAATATTTTGAACCTTGCTTAGGCAGCTGACTTCACATTGTTGAGATCAGCTGCCTTTTGCTTATAGTTCATTGAGTAGAAACGGTTCTGTTGCGAAGTTTGAAAATCAAACGCGCCCTCTCTGAACTCCAAATATCTTAGGCTGTTATTCCCATTAATACCTTGATTTCAGTAGACACCGAAAAGCCGAAGAGAGTGCCTTCTTTTCGGGTTTTCTTATATAATCCTCGAATGGCTTCCATGCCTTTAATCGTGGGTGAGGCAGTGCGTAAACTTCGATAGAATTTATTGCGTCTCTTTACTGGACGATGGTCTTGTTCAATCAAATTATTCAGGTATTTAATGGTACGATGTTCTGTCCCTTGATAAAAGCCGTATTCTTTTAGTTTCTTAAAGGCACTTGTAATAGAGGGGGCTTTATCTGTGACTACAACCTTCGGTTCATCAAACTGCTTCACTAACCGCTTAAGAAAAGCATAGGCTGCTTGTGTGTCCCGTTTTTTACGTAACCAAATATCCAAGGTTAAACCATCTGCATCGATGGCTCGATACAAATAATGCCATTTTCCTTTAATTTTGATGTACGTTTCATCCATTTTCCATGAATAAAAGGATTTTTTATTTTTCTTTTTCCAGAGATGATAGAGGACTTTACCGTATTCTTGTACCCAACGATAAATAGTTGTGTGACAAACGTTAATCCCACGATCATAAAGGAGTTCTTGAATTTCACGATAGCTTAGATTGTAACGTAGATAATAACCAACAGCGACAATAATCACATCTTTTTGAAATTGTTTACCTTTAAAATAGTTCATTGATATATCCTCGCTGTCATTTTTATTCATTTTACACTAAAATAGACTTATCAGAAAACTTTGCAACAGAACCGATTTCTCAATCTTAGGTTTCACGATTTCAACATCACGAATTTCAACTGTCAACTGTTTTTCCTCACCAGTTTTAGTTTTTCCTGTTACTTGCATAAAGACTCTCCTTGCTATTTCACTAATATAAGAACGCAAACTCTGACATTTGCGCCCCTAAAATAAAAAAGACCTAAGTCGTTTTAATATACTTAAGTCTTCACTACTCAAAATAGAATAATTTTTCAAATTCTATATCCAACGCTATACAAAGTAATAATGCTAATTTAGCAGATGGAACGTACTCATAGGTTTCTATATTGCTAATTGTCTGTCTCGAAACACCAACAATTTTAGCCAAATTACTCTGGTTTATTTGTTTTTCAGCACGAGCCACTTTTAACCTATTCTTTAACTCAAGTTTTCCTTTATCCCTCATTTAAAAATTCCACTCATTAAATTCCAGCCCATCACAGAAACAGCAATTAATAATACTACAATTACTATGATGTTAGTCATCGACCTCTTCTTTTTGAACAGATATATTTCATGTCCCAAAGCCAAAAGTAATAACATAAAAAACAAATCGTCTATAGATTCATTTTTTAGCAACCTAATTGTGAAAATAAACAGCCAAGCAAGTAACAACATAATATAGTGTACTATTGACATATTTCTCCACTTCGATAGTTTACCCTCATC
>NZ_JBEOVG010000197.1:0-2504 GCF_040295345.1 Actinosynnema sp. NPDC002837 | reverse complement strand
CGGGAGAGGACTCCCGCCAGAGGGGGAGGTTCCAGGACCCACCTGCCCGGAACCGGGCCGAGCGCGGCGCCGGCACACCGTTCGCACACCGACCACCTGAGCGAGGGGATGTCATGAACAGGGCTCCGTCCCACCCGGTCGAGACCGGTCGTCACGCCGGAGGCCGCGCGAGCCTGCGGAGGTCGCGGTGATCGAGCACGTCGAGGTCTCGGTGTTCACGACGACCGCGTGGACCGCGGTGGACCCGCACGGGCACCGGCACCCGAGCGCCGAGCACGAGGTCCGCGAGGCGCTGCTCGAGATCACCGACTCCGACGGCGCCGTCGGGCGCGTCCAGGTGCACCCCGACCAGCTGCGCCCAGCCGTGCTCGACTCGATCGTGAAGCCCGTGCTGATCGGCGCGGACCCGTGGGACCGGGAAGGGCTGTGGCGCAAGATGGCGCGCAAGCAGCGCGGCTCCCACGGCCGGTTCACCGACCGGGCGCTCGGCTACGTCGACACGGCGTTGTGGGACCTGGTGGGCAAGCGGGTCGGGCAACCGGTGTGGAAGCTGCTCGGCGGCGCCCGGTCCCGCGTCCCGGCCTACGCCAGCACCATGTGCGGCGACGAGATCCCCGGCGGGTTGAGCACGCCCGGCGACTACGCGGCGTTCGCGAAGCAGCTGGTGGAGCGCGGCTACCGGGCGGTCAAGCTGCACACGTGGATGCCGCCGGTGCCCGGTGCGCCCAGCGTGCGCGCGGACATCGCGGCCTGCGAGGCGGTGCGCGAGGCCGTCGGGCCCGAGGTCGAGCTGATGCTCGACGCCAACCACTGGTACTCGCGCACCGAGGCGCTGGAACTGGGCCGGGCGTTGGAGGAGCTGGGCTTCTACTGGTTCGAGGAGCCGATGGAGGAGGCGTCGATCAGCTCCTACCGGTGGCTGGCCGAGCAGCTGTCCATCCCGGTGATCGGCCCGGAGGTGGCCTGGGGCAAGCACCTGACCCGCGCCGAGTGGATCACCTCCGGCGCGTGCGACATCCTGCGCGCGGGCCCGACCGACGTCGGCGGCATCTCGCCGACGGTCAAGGCCCTGCACCTGGCCGAGGCGTTCAACATGGACTGCGAGATCCACGGCGACGGCTCGGCGAGCCTGGCCGTGCTCGGCGGCACGGACAACGGCCGCTGGTACGAGCGCGGCCTGCTGCACCCGCTGCACGACTTCGACCGCGTGCCGCCGCACCGGCTCGCGATGGCCGACCCGCTCGACGCGGACGGGCACGTCACCCTGACCTCCTCTCCGGGTCTCGGCGACGAGTTCGACGTCGAGCACATCCGCAAGCACACCGTGGAGAGGTGGTGAGTCCGGTGTAGGCCTTCGGTCGCCGCCACGTCGCAATACCGCCGCCGGTTCCCTTTTCATCCACAGTCGTATGGAGGAAACCGCATGTCCCGCAAGATCTCCCGCGCGCTGCTCGCGGTGTCGGCCCTGGCCGCATCCGTGATCATGGCGCCCTCGGCCAACGCCGCGTCGTTCAACCTCCAGGGTTGGGCCACGCAGTGCGGCGGTACCACCGGTGGCGGCAGCGCCACGCCGGTCACCGTCAGCAGCACCTCGGCGTTCGTGTCCGCGGTCGGCTCGTCCAGCGCCTCGGTGATCCGCGTGTCCGGCACCATCTCCCTGTCGAGCATGACGAAGGTGGCGTCCAACAAGACGATCATCGGCGTCGGCTCGGGTGCCACCATCACCGGCCACGGCCTGAACGTCTCCAACGCGTCGAACGTCATCATCCGGAACCTGAACTTCACCAACTGGGCGGACGACGCGATCAACGTCCAGTACTCGACCAGGGTCTGGATCGACCACAACAGCCTGCGCAACGGTTACGACGGCGCCATCGACATCAAGCGCGCGTCCGACTGCGTGACCGTGTCGTGGAACAAGATCAGCTCCCACGACAAGACCATGCTGCTGGGCCACAGCGACGACAACGGCGGCGAGGACCGCGGCAAGCTGCGCGTGACCTACCACAACAACTGGTTCGACGGCACCAACCAGCGCCACCCGCGGGTCCGCTTCGGCAACCCCGTGCACGTCTACAACAACTACTACGGCGGCGTGACGTCGTACGGTGTCGCTTCCACGGAGGAGGCGGGCGTGCTCGTGGAGGGCAACTACTTCGAGAACACGCGTGACCCGTTCCACCGCGGCGAGGGCAGCTCGGACCCCGCCAACCTGGTGGCGCGCAACAACCACTTCGTCAACTCGGGTTCGGGTGACCAGGGCGGCAGCGTCAAGGCGATCCCGTACGGCTACAGCCTCGACAGCGCGAGCAGCGTGAAGTCGACCGTGCAGAGCGGCGCGGGCGTGGGCAAGGTCGGCTGAGCGCTCGCCTGACCAACCCCGCCGGATCGGCGGCCCCCGGCGACTCTCTTGGGTTCTAGTGGTCGTCGCAACACCCCAGTTGGGGAGTTGTGGTGGATTTCGAGATCCGGGATCGGTCGGTCAACCTGGGCGGTCGGCGTCT
>NZ_JBEOVG010000196.1:0-2659 GCF_040295345.1 Actinosynnema sp. NPDC002837 | reverse complement strand
TCCGTACACCCGGCCGGCCCGCCGGCCGGGTGGCGGCTCGGGGTGTGGCGGCTTGGGGTGGCTGTCTGTGTTGGTGGCCGGCGGCTACGTTCGGTCGCGGGGTTCGGTGGGTGGTGGGGCCCGCTGCGGGTTCGGCGGGGCGGGGGTTGGTTGCCGGCCTCGTTGTTTCAACCGACGTTCCAGGGCTTCGATAACGGCGTTTCGATTGTTGGTCGAGTTCAGATTCACTCGATAGTGGACGGGGGTCGATGCGTTACCGCTGGTCAGAGGCAGTCTAGCGGGAAAGTGGATGTTTGGCGACTGAGCTGTGCCTGCGGTCGACGGCGACGGCCGCCATTAGCACGCAGCCGGCCATCGGGAGCAGGAGTGGCGGCAGTTGCCACGTCACGATCAGCATCACGGCCAGTGACATCACCAAGAGCAGCGAGCCGCCGAAATCCGACGCCGCACGACGCCCCGCCTCACGCATCACGGACGGCCACCGGGCACCCACCGCCCACAACGCCGCGGCACGCAGCACGACCACCGCCAGACCGACCGCCACCACCCCGCACACCACGGCCACGGCACCGCCACCGGCGACCCGCGTCCGCAAGAACACCACGTCCACCACCAGCACGGCGAAGCCGCCGACCACCCCGACCGACACCACCCACCCACCGGGCAACGCCGACCGCACCCGCTCGAAGAACGACCGGACCGACGTGGTCTCCCCGTCGACGTGAGCCTTGATGTGCGCGCACCCGGCCGCGAGCGCCGGCACCAGCGTCACCACCGGCAGGGCGGCCAGCAGCACGAGCAACCCCGCCATCAGGCACTCGCCGAACAACGAGAACCGCCTCACCGGCTCACCCCTTCAACCCCGACGTCGACACACCCTCCACCAGGAACCGCTGGAAGAACAAGAAAAACAGGATCACCGGCACCAGCGCCAGCATCGACATCGCCATCAACGCCCCGAAGTCCGAACCCGTCGACTCGTCGATGAACAGCTGCAACGCCAGCGGCAGGGGGTACTTGTCCGGCGTGCTCAGGTAGATCAACGGCCCGAAGAAGTCGTTCCAGCTCCAGATGAACGTGAAGATCGCCGTGGTGATCAGCGCCGGCCTGCACAGCGGCAGGATGATGTGCCAGAACACGATCCAGTGCCCCGCACCGTCGATCTTCGCCGACTCGTCCAGCTCACGCGGCAGCTGCCGGATGAACTGCACGATCAAGAACACGAAGAACGCCTCCGACGCGAGGAACTTGCCCGCCAGCAGCGGCACGTACGTGTCCACCAGGTCGAGGTTCTGGAACACCACGTACTGCGGGATGATCAACACGTGGAACGGCAGCAGCAGCGTCGCGATCATGATCCCGAACAGCACCGTCCGACCGCGGAACCGCAACCGGGCGAACGCGTACGCCGCCAACGCCGACGACGCGACCGTGCCCACCACCGACAGCACCGCCAGCACGGCGGAGTTCCAGAAGAACCGGCCCACGCCGATCCCGACCACGCCCTCGAACACCCGCTCGTAGTTCGCGAACGTCGGATCCGTCGGCAACAGCTGCAGGCTGCCGACGATCGCCTCGGACGGCTTGAACGTCGCCGCCGCCACCCACGCGATCGGGTACAGCACGACGGCCAGCAGGGCCAGCGCGCCGACGTGCCACGCCACCCTGGTCAACGACTGCCTCATCGCTTGTCCCCCGAGTCCCCGGAGTAGAAGACCCAACCCCGTGCGGTGCGGAACAGGAACACGGTGACCAGGCCGACCCCGAGCAGCAGCATCCACGCCATCGCCGACGCGTAACCCATGCGGTAGTCGCCGAAACCGCGGTCGAACAGGTAGATCGTGTAGAACAGCGTGCTGCCGGCCGGCTGCCCGTTCGGCCCGCCGACCACGTACGCCGACGTGAACACCTGGAAGGCGTTGATCGTCTCCAGCAGCAGGTTGAAGAACAGCACCGGCGAGATCATCGGCAGCGTGATCGACCAGAACCGCCGCGCGCGGCCGGCCCCGTCGACCTCCGCCGCCTCGTACAGCTCCCGCGGCACCTGCTTGAGCCCCGCCAGGAAGATCACCATCGGCGCGCCGAGCTGCCACGTCGCCAGCAGCACCAGCATCATCAGCGAGAAGTCGGGGTTGCCCGCCCAGCCGCCGGTGTCGATGCCGAACCGCAGCAGCAGCTGGTCGACCACCGAGTCGTCGCTGAACATCATCTTCCACACGATCGCGACGCCGACGCTGCCGCCGATGAGCGACGGCCCGTAGAACGCCGCCCGGTAGAAGCCCTGACCCGCGCGCTTGCCGTTGAGCAGCACGGCGACGCCCAGCGCGGCGGCCAGCTTGATCGGCACGGCCAGCGCCACGTAGATCGCGGTGACCTCGACCGACCGCAGCCACCGCGCGTCGGAGAACATCCGCTGGTAGTTCTCCAACCCGATCCAGGTCGGGGTGTTGAACAGGTCGTAGTCGGTGAACGAGAGGTACAGCGAGGTCACCATCGGCCCGAGGGTCAGCAGGACGATCCCGATGATCCACGGCGACAGGAACAGGTAACCCGCCAGGCCGTCGCCCGGCAGGCGGGGGCGCGTGGGCGCCCCCCCCAGCCGCGACGTGGGGACCTCCGCGCCGCGGTCCGGGGCGCTCGTCGCCCGGCGCACGACCCC
>NZ_JBEOVG010000195.1:0-2814 GCF_040295345.1 Actinosynnema sp. NPDC002837 | reverse complement strand
GACCACCCCGGTGGTCGCGGCCCCGGCCTCCGCCGAGGAGCGGCACGTGGTCTCCTACGACCGGTACTCGCTCACCGTGGACGGCGAGCGGGTCATGCTGTGGTCGGGCGAGTTCCACTACTTCCGGCTGCCCAGCCCCGAGTTGTGGCGCGACGTGCTGGAGAAGATCCGGGCGGCCGGGTTCACCGGCGTGTCGCTGTACTTCCACTGGGGCTACCACTCGCCCTCGCCGGGCGTGTACGACTTCACCGGCGTGCGCGACGTGGACCGGTTGCTGCGGATGGCCGACGAGCTCGGCCTGTACGTGGTGGCCCGGCCGGGGCCGTACATCAACGCCGAGACCAGCGGCGGCGGCTTCCCGGCGTGGCTCAAGACGGTGGAGGGGCGGGCCCGGTCGAGCGACCCCGGCTACCGGGCCGCGTACACCGAGTGGCTCGGCCGCCTCAACCCGATCATCGCCCGGCACCAGGTGTCGCGCGGCGGCTCGGTGATCGCCTACAACGTGGAGAACGAGTACGCGGTCAACGTCGACCCGGCCTACATGGAGGACCTCCAGCGGCAGGCCCGCGCCGCCGGCATCGACGTGCCGATCGTGCACAACAACTGCTGCGGCGGGAACCTGGCGAACTGGTCGTCCGGCCAGGGCGCGGTGCAGATCCCCGGCGTCGACGACTACCCGCAGTCGTTCGAGTGCCACAACCCCGACGCCTGGGGCCCGTGGGGCGACGGCGTCACGCGCAGGCTGCGCGACGACGCGCCGGTGTACGCCGCCGAGTACCAGGCGGGCGCGATCGACCTGAACAACGCCGGGTACGACAAGTGCCGCGAGCTGACCGGCCCGAGCTACATGAAGGTGTTCTACAAGAACAACGCCATCTCCAGCGGCGCCACCATGTACGGCTACTACATGACGTTCGGCGGCACGTCGTGGGGCTGGCTGCCTCAGCCGAACGACGTCTACACCTCCTACGACTACGGCTCGGCGATCACCGAGTCGCGGCAGCTCACCGCCAAGTACGACGAGTTCAAGCGGCAGGGCTACTTCATGACCACCGTCGCGCCGCTGACCGAGACCGACGAGGCCGCCGCCCCGGCGCCCGCCGACCCGGCCGTGCTCGCCCGGGCCCGCGCCAACCCCGACACCGGCACGCAGTTCGTGCTGGTGCGCCAGGCCGAGCTCGCCGGCGCCGCCGACGTGTCCACGACGCTGGACTGGTCCACCCCGGACGGCCGCTACCAGGTGCCGGTGCGGGTGAACGGCCGTGACGCCAAGATCCTCGTCGCCGGGTACGATCTCGGCGGCCAGCGGCTGGTGTGGTCGAGCTCCGAGATCCTGACCCACGTGGACGTCTCGGGCCGCGACGTCGCGGTGCTCTACGGCCGTGACGGCGAACAGGGCTCCACCGTCCTGCGCTACCGGTCCGCGCCCACGGTCAAGGTGCTCGACGGCCAGGTCCGCAGCTCCTACGCCGACGGCGACCTGCGGCTGGACTACACCCACACCGGACTGGCCCGCGTGCTGGTCACCGGCGGCGGGCGGCAGCCGATGCTGCTGATGCTCGGCACCGACGAGGCCGCCGCCCGGTTCTGGCGGCAGGACACCGCGGCCGGACCCGTGCTGGTCCGCGGCACGTCGCTGGTCCGCTCCGCCGAGATCCAGGGCGGCCGGCTGGCGCTGCGCGCGGACACCGACCGCGCGGGCGACGTCGAGGTGTTCGCGCCGGTCCGCCACCTCTCCGTGGGCGGACGCCCGGTGCCCGTGCGCCGGACGTCGAGCGGTTCCCTGCTCGGCTCGCTGCCCGGCCCGGAGCAGGTGCGCCTGCCCGAGCTGACCGACTGGCGCTACCGCCCGGAGGCGCCCGGCCAGGGCGAGTCCGGCTGGACGACGGCGGACAAGACCACCACGGCGAGCCCGATCAAGCCCAAGACGCTGCCCGTGCTGTACGCCGACGAGTACGGCCACCACAACGGCCACGTCTGGTACCGCGGCCGGTTCACCGCCACCGGCGCCGAGAAGACCATCACCGTGAACGCCATCACCGGCAGGCGCGGCAGCTACCAGGTGTGGCTCGACGGGCGCTACCTCGGCTCGGCCGCGGGCGGCGTCCAGTCCGACTCCGAACCGGTGAACCCCGATCCCGGACGCGGCGAGTTCGCCGTGCCCGAAGGGCTGCTGGCCGCCGGGCGGCAGGCGACGTTGACCGTGCTGGTCGGGAACATGGGCCACAACGACGACTGGACCGCCGACGACGTCCGCCACAAGCAGCCGCGCGGCCTGTTCGGGGTGGTGGTCGAGGGCTCGACCGCGCCGATCTCCTGGCAGATCCGGGGTTCCCGCCCCGTGGACGGCGAGCGCGGTCCGATGAACACCGGCGGCCTGTACGGCGAGCGCGCCGGCTGGCACCTGCCCGGCTCCGGCGGCTGGCAGCGACCACCGGGCGAGCTGACGCCCGGCGTGTCCTGGTACCGCACCGACTTCGAGCTGGACCTGCCGCGCGGGCACGACGTCTCGCTCGGCCTGCGGTTCGAGGACACCACCGCGCGCGGCTACCGGGTGCTGATCTTCGTCAACGGCTGGAACATGGGCCAGTACCTCAACGACGTCGGCCCGCAACGGGAGTTCGTGCTCCCCGACGGCGTGCTGCGCGACCACAACACGCTCACCTTCGCCGTGATCGCGACCGAGGCGGCGCAGGGTGACCCCGGGAAGGTGAGCCTGGTGACCCTAGGGAACCACCGGACCGGTGCTGCCGCGGACCGCTAGCCGGGGCGGCAGCAGCCGGACCTCGGGTTCGGCGGGGCCGTCGAGCTGGC
>NZ_JBEOVG010000194.1:0-2867 GCF_040295345.1 Actinosynnema sp. NPDC002837 | reverse complement strand
CTGGCGGGAAAAGCGTCCGCCAAGCCTGCCCGGCTTCGACCAGCCTATGGCACCCGAACCCATGTCAAATCGGACCTTGTGGAGAGGTTGCGGGTCCGTTGTGGTCGCTTGGGGATAACCGGTGGGTTACGAGGGGTCAACGGAACGGGATCGGGTGGGTGGTGGTGGGGTTGCGGCAATCGGCGGTGCGCGCTGGTGTGGGTGGCGGTGTCGCGGTCCTGGTCGGACGGTGATGGGCTTGCGTTGTTGCGGAGCGAAGAAGTTGCGGTCCGGTCACGCAGGCTTCCCACTCCTTGACACAGCGCTGTGGCCCGCGACACAGTACCGCCGATTTTGAGCGGTCAAACGATCGGCTCAGTACTCGGACGGGTGCGCTCCGTCACCGCACGACGGGATCACGGAAACCAGCGCGAACGGCACCGAACCAGCTCGAACCCGGGGGGAGGGAGCAGGCCATGGCGCGTCCCGGCGGTCCGGTGACGATCCGCCAGGTGGCGCTGCACGCCGGTGTCTCCCGTCAAACCGTGTCCAACGTGCTCAACGCGCCCCACCGGGTGGACCCGGCCACCCGCCGGCGCGTCCGCGCCTCCGTCGAGGCCCTCGGCTACCGACCCAACCGCAACGCGCGCAACCTGGCCGCCCGCCGAGCCGGCCTCATCGGCTACCACGTGCCGATCACCGACACGCCGAGCTCGTTCATGGACCGGTTCCTGCACCTGCTCACCGCCGAGGTGGAAGACTCCGGCCGCCACGTGCTCCTGTTCACCGGCACGACCGAGATCGACGCGTACGCCGACCTGGTAGCCCAACGCGCGGTGGACGGCTTCGTGCTGGCCAACACCGTCGAGGAGGACCCGCGCCACCGGTGGCTGGCCGACCACGACGTGCCCTTCGTGTCCTTCGGGCGCACGGGGAACGGCGAGCAGCCCGGACCGTGGGTCGACCTCGACGGCGCGGCCGCGTGCCACCGGCTCGTCGACCGCCTGCACGACCTCGGCCGCAGTCGCATCGCGTTCGTCGGCGGACGGGGGAGGACCGTGCAGAACCTCGAACGGCTGCGCGGCTGGAAAGCCGGTTGCACGGCCTTCGACCTGCCCGCGGACCGGCTGGTGCTCGCCGAGGACGACACCGTCGAAGCGGGCGGGGCGGCGATGCGAGACCTGCTGGACTCCGAAGTGATACCCGACGCGGTGATCGCGGTGAGTGATCCACTTGCGGTAGGTGTGCACCGTGAAGTGCGCCGCCAGGGGCTCCGGCCGGGGACGGACGTCGCGGTGACGGGTTTCGACGACTCGCCGTTGGCCTCTGTTGTGGACGGTGGTCTCACCTCGGTGCGGCAACCCGTCGAGAGGTTCGCCCGCACCGTGGTGGACCTCCTGGAGAGCACCAACAGCACGACAACCAGCGCTGGACGCGGCTCGACCACCAGTGCGAACAGCGATCGGGGCGTGTTGCTGCCGGGCGGGATCATCAGCCGCGGCAGTGCCCCGATCCGCTTGACAGAGCAAGACCTGAACGAATGGGAGTCTCGGTAATGGGCGTTCGGACAACGGCGGCGCGGGCAACCGCGGCGCTGGGTGTGGCAGTCCTCCTCGCGTCGTGCGGCAGCGGAGGGGACGAAGGCGGCGAGCAGCCCAGCGGTGCGCTCGAAGGACGGGGCGAGGTCACCTTCGCCACCGGCAAGGACACCTCCGGCAACATGCAGAAGCTCGTCGACGAGTGGAACGCCTCGCACGCGAACGAGCAGGTCCGGATCATCGAACTGCCCGAGTCCGCGGACGCCCAGCGCCAGCAGATGGTGCAGAACGCGCAGGTCAAGTCCGACGCGTACACGATCCTCAACCTCGACGTGGTGTGGACGGCCGAGTTCGCCGCCAACCGCTGGGTCGTCGAACTGCCCGCCAAGGAGTTCGAACTGGACAAGTTCCTCCAGCCCGCGGTGAAGACGGCGCAGTACCGCGACAAGCTCTACGCCGCGCCGGTGTACTCCGACGGCGGCCTGCTGTACTACCGCAAGGACCTGCTCGACGCGGCGGGCCAGAAGCCGCCGAAGACGTGGGCCGAGCTCACCACCGCCTGCCAGGCGGTCAAGGCGACGCAGCCCGCGATCGGCTGCTACGCCGGTCAGTTCGAGAAGTACGAGGGCCTGACGGTCAACTTCGACGAGGCCGTGCACTCCGCGGGCGGCGACGTGGTCGACGCCTCCGGCAAGGCCGTCGTCGACTCGCCCGAGGCGAAGGCCGGGCTGGACACCCTGGTCACCGGGTTCCAGCAGGGCATCATCCCGGAGAAGGCCATCACCTACAAGGAAGAGGAGGGCCGCCGCGCGTTCCAGGCGGGCGAGCTCCTGTTCCACCGCCAGTGGCCCTACCAGTGGAACCTGGCCGGCAAGACCGACGGTTCCTCGCAGGTCGCGGGCAAGTTCGACGTCGCGCCCCTGCCCGGCCTCAAGGGCCCCGGCAGCTCCACCCTGGGCGGCCACAACTTCGCCATCTCCGCGTTCGGCAAGAACAAGGCCACCGCGCTGGACTTCATCAAGTTCTTCACCAGCGAGGCCTCGCAGCGCTCCAACCTGCTGGCCACCTCGCAGGCGCCGACCCTGGCGAGCCTGTACGAGGACGCCGAGCTGATCAAGCAGTTCCCGTACCTGCCGACGCTGAAGGAGTCGATCCTGTCGGCTAAGCCGCGCCCGCAGGCCGTCCGCTACGGCGACGTCACGCAGGCGATCCAGGAAGCCGCCTACGCCGCGTTGACCGGCGCGAAGACCAGCGACGTGGCGCTGAAGGAGCTGCAGACCAAGTTGCAGGAGCTGCTTAATTGACTTCCCCCGTCGTGGGGGGGGGGGGGGGGGGGGCCCCCCCCGGGGC
>NZ_JBEOVG010000193.1:0-3277 GCF_040295345.1 Actinosynnema sp. NPDC002837 | reverse complement strand
TTTCTTGCGTAGCCAGATGTCTAAAGTCAATCCATCCGCATCAATTGCACGATAGAGATAATGCCAACGACCTTTGATTTTGATGTACGTTTCATCCATTTTCCATGAATAAAAGGATTTTTTATTTTTCTTTTTCCAAATTTGATAGAGTAGTTTGCCATATTCTTGTACCCAACGATAAATCGTCGTATGAGAAACGTTAATGCCACGATCATATAAGATTTCTTGAACTTCACGATAGCTAAGGTTATAACGAAGATAGTAGCCCACGGCTACAATAATCACATCCTGCTGAAATTGCTTTTCTTTAAAATGATTCATCGTCATTCCTCCTGCTATCTTTTTCTATTATTCTACCTTATTTGATAGTAGATTTAAAACTTTGCAACAGAACCCTATATTCGTTACAATGGTTATGGGAAGTTTTTCAAAAGGTTAAGAAAAGCTTACGGGGGTTTTTGAAATCAAAAAGTAGTAGGGGACGATAAAATGAAACATACACACAAAATCATATTGGCTGTCACTTCTGTATGCACTGTTATTATTCTAGGTGTAAGTATCTTTTTTGTTACACAAGCAGTAACAAACAATAAATTAGAAAACACTAGTCAAACAACTCAACACTCAAGCAGCAGCTCAAAACCTGTTGAAGATAAACAAACGACGAAACAGCTTGATCAAGCAAAACAGCTTGCTGCAAGTTATCATTATGATGAAGCCATCGCCTTACTTGAAAAAGACGACGCCAAAGAAGCGCAACAATTGTTAGCAACTTTGAAAAAAGAAAAAGAATCCTTGGTAAAATGGGAAGACCCGACCAAAATCTCACACGTCTTCTTTCATAGTCTGATTGTTGATCCAGCTAAGGCTTTTCATACCCAGCAAGCACAAGGGTATAAAGATTATATGGTCACTATTTCCGAATTCAATAAAACCATTGATCAGTTATATAAAAATAACTATGTTCTTGTTAATCTAAATGGATTAGTCAAAAAAGGAACAGATGGAAAACTGACCTTTACAGGTGTTTCTCTTCCAGAAGGAAAGAAACCGTTAATTCTTTCGCAAGACGATGTCAGCTATTATGAATACATGGACAATTCAGGATTTCCAAGTAAGTTGATTGTCGATAAACAGAACCAAATCAAGAATATTTATATCGACAATAAGAAGGAAACTGTTGGTGACTATGATATGGTTCCATTGATCGATTCATTCATTAAAAAACATCCCGATTTTTCTTATCAAGGCGCCAAAGGAACATTAGCTTTAACAGGCTATAATGGTGTATTAGGTTACCGTACATCAAAATCAGAATATGGTGATAACGAAAAAACAAACAAAGAAATCGAAGCAGCCAAAAAAGTTGCTGATCAATTAAAGAAAGATGGTTGGAGTTTTGCTTCTCATACTTGGGGACACTTGAATATGACACAAGCTTCTTTAGCCGATATCCAACAAGATAATGAACGTTGGCAAAATGAAGTTGCACCTATTTTAGGCAAAACAAATATTTTGATCTACCCATTTGGCGCTGACATCAGCGATTGGCAACCTTATTCTGAAGCAAATCAAAAATTTGCTTACTTGAAACAACAAGGATTTGATATCTTCTGCAATGTCGATGCCTCAACTCCTGCATGGGGACAACTAGGAACTGACTACTACCGTAACGCCAGAATCAATATTGACGGTATCCGTTTCGAAGCTGACCTAAAAGGAGAAAATCCAATACTTGATCAATTTATCAACGTCAAAGAAGTGTATGACCAAAAAGATCGAGGATAGAGGTTGTGAAAGAAGCGTCCAGCTCCGCCGACAATAAGTAGGAATTAACTATCTAGGAACGCATACCATGCGTAAAACAGGCGCTTATCGGGTCTATACGCAGTCAAACTATAATATTGGTTTAGTGATGAATTTATTAAACCATTCAAGTGAAGCCATGACCTTAACGTATCTTGGATTAGATCAAGCTAGTCGAGAAACGATGTTAGACCAAATTGATTTTGGGTAATGAATGTTTAGAACTTAGTAGTCGTCCAAAAACGACTACTTTTTTTGTTGAATCGTCCTTGGACGATTCGATGCTTTTGACTTGTAAGAACAGAATTGAATGAAGCCATACTGTTCGCATATTTTTAGTGGATGAACAAACAAAATACGAGAGATTTTTTGTTCGTTCATCCAAAAAGAGGGACGATTTCGGAAGAAGAAAATCGTCCCTCTTTTTCTTCTTTTTGTATGACAAAAAGAAAGATCTTTTGCTCATTTTATTTTTATAAAATGGGTAGGTGGCGTTTGCGTAAAGCAAATCGACACAATCCAAAGGGGATAAAAGGGGAAAGTGAAACTTCCCCCTTTTCAAGCCACATTGTAATACAAGAACGAAGTAATTTGTATTACAATGTGATAGCTTACAGCAGTATTTATGGGTTTATATTTGCTATTTTGTTGTGAGGATTGTAACCGAATAGGGCGCAATGCTTATTACAAAATCAATGACAAAGGGCGATTGAGGAATGAGCGCTGGGGCATTTTATCTTTGAGGAAGTTCTTGATGGATCAGAAAAATGTATCACAAATTGAAACAAAGACTCACTCATTTAAGAGACGCTACTAGCATGAAATTTTGTTGTTGCGATAAGCAACTTCTGATACACGATTTTTAGCCATTACATCACTCGTTTTTAGAGTGATGTGTAAGTGCGCATTGCACTCTTTTTTTACGAAACAAGCCGACCAGCGTTTGAAACTTTTTAGTTTTTCATCATTCTATTTTAAAACGCTCTAAAACTCGATTTAAGCGACTTTAATTCGAAACTGTCTATTTGTTCAAAGGGAACATTAAGAATGCTTAAACGAGCTTTTAAGTGGGTTTAAAGTGATTTTGAATTGAATAGCTTGTTTTAAGTTGTAAAAAAACAAGTTAAACAAAGTATAGGTTTTCCATTTAAGGGTTGTTAGGGCTTGCCCTGACCGTCTGTAAGACGCTTGATTGCAAAGTATGAGTATTTAGCTAGTCAAATAGTTAAAACAGCGTATACGAGCAATTAGAGGGAATCCAAGAAAGTCCTAAGAGAGGGTTTGATCTTTTCTTTTAGCGAGTGCGAGTGAACGCTGCAAGTAAAATGTGAGCGTGGTTTTCGCTCACTCCTTTTTTTGATGATTTTGACTTTGGATTTTACATTTTTGAAAAAAATAAAAAATAGGCGAAGCCTATATATATATTTATCTTATATATTTTAATCTTTTAATCTTTTGCGTCAAAAAAAAG
>NZ_JBEOVG010000192.1:0-3562 GCF_040295345.1 Actinosynnema sp. NPDC002837 | reverse complement strand
AGGCGGGCGGGCCCTTGCGGGGGGGTGGGGGGGGGGGGGGGGGGGTGTCTGCCCCCCCCCCCCCCCCGACCACGTGCGACGGGTGTTGGCGAGAACCCGTTGGGACGTGGCACTCCGGCCACTGCCGTGCCGGCCGCGGCGCTCCTAACGTCCGGGGCGGAACGTTTCTCCTGCGACGACAAGGACCGCCAACCATGGTCGTGGTCTCGGCACTGCTCATCGGCGTGCTGTACGTGCTCCTGAACTCCTTCATCCCCGACCGGCACCGCCGACCGTTCAACGCGGTCATGGTCGGCGGCGCCGGCGCGGCGTACCTCAGCGGCGGCGGGTTGGGCGCGTGGGAGTTCGCCATCACCGCCGTCATCACGTTCTGCGCCTACCGCGGCCTGACGTCGTGGACGTTCATCGGCATCGGGTGGCTCGTGCACACGGCCGCGGACGTGGCGCACCACCTGCACGGCAACCCGATCGTGCCGTTCGCCGAGCACTCGTCGCTGGGGTGCGCGATCTGCGACCCGGTGATCGCCCTGTGGGCGTTCGCGGGCGGTCCGGGCATCCGGTCAATGACCCCCGCAGCACTCGTGCGGGCTCTCCGCCTCCGCCGGGCGCAGCACGCCACCGACGGCGGGCTCCACGAGTAGCAGCAGCTCGCCGTCCCGGCACACCGGGCGCACGAAGCCCAGCGTCCGCACCGGGTCGGTCGGCGCGACGGCGACGCCGATGCCGACCACCCGGTCGATCGCCGACCGCGCCACCACCTCGGCCGCGGGGTGCGTGCCGGTGAGCGCGGACTGGCCGGGGAACCGGACGCACCGGCCGTCGGCGCGGTCGCGGCCCGCCCGCGCGGCCCGTGCGGCGGGCGTGTCGGAGTCGTCGAGCACGGCCACCGGCCCGCCCAACGCCTCCGCCAGCCGGTCCACGTCCACCTCGCCGGTCACGTGCGCGGACAGCGTGGTGACGGCGACCGGCCCGGACCGGTCGGTGTGCGTGCACACGAAGTCCGCCGCCACGCCGTCCAACGCCGTCAGCAGCAGCGCGTCCACGTGCGCCGCGCCGTGCTCGCCGGGCAGGGCGGGCACGGCGCCGAGCCACGGCATCAGATGACGTCCACGAACACCGGGTTCGCGTAGAACCACAGGTCCGCCCACGGGTCGGCGTCACCGATCACGTCCATCACCGGGTTGCCGTCCGACGTCAGCCGGTTGCCGTCCGAACCGCGCAGCCGCAGGTAGAACGCGCCCTCCACGCGGCGGAACGTGTGCGTGAACTTCACCGTGCCGCGCGCGGTGCGCGCGACCTCGAACGACTTCACCACCTGCGTGGCGGGCGCGGAGAACGCGTCGCGGTCCGCCGCCGGGCCGGTGATCGGGCCGGCGATCAGGTCCACCTTCGCCAGCCGCGGCACCACGCCCGCGAAGTTCGGCCCGCGCGCCAGGTCGACCTCGATCACCACTTCGACGTCGTGGCCGCGCCGGACGAACGTGCGGCCGCCGATCGTGACGCCCCGGTCGTCGCCCTCGCCGAGCGACCGGACCCGCAGGTTCAGCCCGTCGACGATCCGCCCGTGCACCGCGACGACCTTGCCGCCCTGCATGCCGCGCATCACGTCCACATAGGACTTGGAGTCCGCGCCGACCAGCGTCGAGCTGTAGAAACCGGGCCAGTAGTCGCTCTCGACCTGCGGCACGCCGGTGTCGATCGGCGCGCCGCGGCTGCCGGTCGTGCTGTGGTCGCCGGTGCCCTGCTTGTGCGTGTCCAGGTGCACCCGGTGCGAGTCGGAGGTGGCGGTGACCCACCACGGCCTGCCGTCGGCCAGCAGGGAGTCCCACAGGCCGCCGACCTTGGCGGTCATCCAGTCGAACCCGCCGTAGGTGCGGTAGGGGTTCTCCGTCGCGGTCGGCGCGAAGCCGGGGAAGCTGTCCTGGTTGGGCGAGGCGTCGTAGAGCCCGCGCGCGGCGCCGCGGCCGCCGTTCGCGGTCGGGATGCCCGCCGCCTGGTGGCCGGGCGCGCCCTCCATGCCCACGGCCACGCCGGGTGCCGCGTCGCGCCAGCCGCGGAACTCGTGCGGGCTGTCCACGCCGCGCCGGGCCGGGTGGTTGGCGAACATCAGCGCGATCTCCGTGCGGCCGGAGAGCACCTGCGCCTCCAGGTACCGCAGGGCCGCCAACGCGTACGGTTCGCCGTCGGCCGACGTGGAGCGGGTGATCAGGCCCTTGCCGCCGTTCGCGACCGGCGTGGACAGGACACCGCCGTCGTAGGCGGCCTCGAACGCGCGCAGGATGTCGACGGTGGACCGGCCGGGCGGCAGGAACACGGTGGCGTGCTCGGCGCCCGGGATGTTCCACTCCAGGCCCTGGTAGACCAGCACGTCCCGGTGCGACCTGCGGGCGCGCTCGATGTCCGGCGCGACCTGGTCGATGGAGAACTTCTCGTGCGCGACGCCGCCGTGGTCGGTGATCACGACCCAGTCCAGCCCGTGCTCGCGCGCCTTGGCGACCTGCTGCGCGACCTCGTACTGGGCGTCGTTGGAGTACTTGGTGTGGATGTGGTGGTCGCCCGCGAACCAGCGCCCGCGCCCGCCCCACGGGTTCACCGGCGTGGCCGGGCGGTCACCGTGCGCGTGGGCGGGCAGCGCGCCCAGGGTGGTCGCCACGCCGGCCGCGCCCAGACCGGCCAGGAACCGGCGTCGCGCCACCGAGAGCGGCCGGTCGTCCTGGGCGTCGCGCCAGCTGCCCCCCACTTCCTCGTGGTGGTGCTCGTGGGTGTGGCCGTGGTGGTGGTCGTGCGACATGCGGAACTCCGATCATGACCCGAACGGCGGCAGGCCGAAGTATCGTTTTGCGGCCGTGCGTGGGGTGGTGCGCGGAGTCGAACTCCGGGTGAACACTTCGACGCGCCTCCGCGACCGTCAAGACCGCGTAAAGGACCGGGGTTGCACCGCGCCGGGAAACGGGCGCGCGCACACTGGGTCCGTGGACGGCAAGCGCAAGCGCGGCGAGCTGAGGATCTACCTCGGCGCGGCGCCCGGTGTCGGCAAGACGTTCGCCATGCTCGGCGAGGCGCACCGCCGCCGGGCCAGGGGCACGGACGTCGTGGTCGGCCTGGTCGAGACGCACGGCCGCGAGAACACCGCGGCCCTGCTCGACGGCCTCGAACAACTGCCCCGCCACCACCCCGGCGCCCCGGCACACCGACAACTCGACCACCCCGGCGACCCAGCTCGCTCCGACCTCGACCACCCCGGTAACCCGGCTCGCCGGCCGCTCGACCACCAGGGTGACCCGGCAGGCCCGCGACTCGACCACCCCAGTGACCGTGATCGCCGGCCGCCCGACCACCCCGCCGCCCCGGCACGCTCCCACCTCGACCACGCCGGCGACCCGGCAGGCCCGCAGCTCAACCACCCCGGTGACCGTGCTCGCTCCCACCTCGACCACCCCGGTGGCCTTGCACGCCGGCAGCTCGACCACCGTGGTGACCCACCCCGCGAGGTCGCGTCGGTCGTTCGCGACTCATTTTCCGGCGATCACGCTTTTCGATCGCCGGAAAATCAGGCGCGAAC
>NZ_JBEOVG010000191.1:0-3779 GCF_040295345.1 Actinosynnema sp. NPDC002837 | reverse complement strand
GGGTCGTGATCCCAAACCATAACACCGCAATCCTGTAATACCGCTGACCCGCCGGCCGCCCTATCCAACCCACCCGCGGGGCCGGCGGACGACGGCCGGACCTGTCGGCGGATGAACCGGGTCGGGTCTAGTCGCCGAACAGCTTGCCGGTCTGCTCGATGATCGTCATGACGCTCAGCACGCCGAACAGGAGCACCGCCCAGCCGAGCGCCGCCACGCGGACGGCGCGGATGCGGATCGGCGCGGGCAGCGCCTTGCGGTTGAGGACGATCAGCAGGCCGGAGTAGAGGAACATCATCAACCCGCCCACGCACGCGGAGATCACCAGCAGGATCAGCGGCTGCCCGAGACCGGCCAGCACGATCGCGCAGCCCACCAGCACCAGCACCCACACCACGGCGAAGTAGAGCGTGCTCTCCTTGACGTTCCTGGCGTACGCGGTCTTGACCACGTCCGCGACGAGGCGGCTGGAGTAGTCCACGATGCCCAGCGCCGCGGCGAACAGCGCGAACGCGCCGATCACCCAGAACAGCGTGCCGAACCAGGCGCCGACCGTCTCCTTCAGCACCTCGCCCTCGATCCGCAGGAACCCGATGTTGTTCGGCAGCCCGGGCCTGCCGTAGACCGTCGCGTACGCGAGCAGCGAGGTGAACATGATGGACACGAACGTGATCAGCACGAAGGTGTAGAGCTGCTCGCGGTTCGCGAACCGCCACCACGCGCGCCACCGGGTCAGGTGCTCGTCGGTCGGCTCGAAGATGAACCCGGTGCTCGGCGCGGCCTCGGGCTTGCCGGTCACCGGGCTCTTGATCCGCGGCACGTACTTGCCCATGCCGAAGCCCTTGTCCCGGATCCAGTTGCTCTGCACCAGGTTCTGGCCGCCGCCCGCGCCCGCGAAGGCGAGCGCGCCGGTCAGGAACGCGAGACCGAGCGGGTCGATCGGGATGCTCGCGTCGGTCACGATGCTGGGCACCTCGGCCCACGTGTCGGCCGAGATCGCCACCACCGCGCCGACCGCGAGCAGCACGATCACCGCCGCGACCTTCAGCATCTCCGTCCGCTCCAGCGCCACGTACACCACCGGCGCCAGCGTGAGGATCAGCCCGATGGCGAGCAGCATCCCGATGGAGATCCAGCGGACGTCGCCGCCCCACAGGTAGGTGACCATGGTCGCCGAACTGGTCGCCCAACCCGGCCACAGGTTCGCCGTCATGGTCAGGACCGCGAACACCAGCCCCCAGTGCCGCCAGTAGCGGCTGAAACCGGTGAGCGCGGTCTCGCCGGTGGCGAGCGTGTACCGCTCGATCTCCATGTTCAGGAAGTACTGGGTGGCCAGCCCCACCAGGGCCGCCCAGACGAACACCAGGCCGACCTGGGACGCGATGTAGGGGAAGAGGATGAACTCGCCGGACGCCAACCCGACGCCCGCGGCGACCACACCCGGCCCGATGATCCGCCACGTGGAGGTCGGCGCCTCCGGCAGCGGTCTGACCTCGGGTGGCGGCAGGTGTCGGCTGGCGGGGAAGTGGCGGGTCACGTCGTCGTGCTGCCTCGTCATCGGATGATCCCTTCGCCGGAACCAAGGTGATCTCCGGGGAGACGATACGGGGAACCGGTCCGCCCGGTCGACGCCTCGACGCGCCGACCGGGCGGGCTCGGCTCAGCGCGCCGAGCAGGTCGGGGTGAGACCGGTGGCGTTGCCGGTGGCCTGGAAGCCGAACTCCACCGACTGGCCCGCCGCGACGGAGCCGTTGTAGTCGACGTTGGTGAAGGCGACCGTGCCGGTGGAGCCGTTGCGGTTGGCGCTCCACTGGTTGGTGACGGTGGCGCCGGCCGGCAGGGACACCGAGACCGACCAGCCGTTGAGGGCCGAGGCGCCCGCGGTGACCTTGATGTTGGCCACGAACCCGCCGTTCCAGCTGTTCAACGACGCGGTCGCGGTGCAGGCGCCGCCGGGGTTCTGCGTCGTGGTGGTGGTCGTCGTGGTGCCGGAGGTCGTGGTCGTGGTGGTGGTGGTGGTCGGCCCTGCCGCGTTGAGGACGTCGAGGACCGCCTGGTACGCGGGCTTCTTGTTGCCCGAGCCGTCGAACAGCAGCGGCGAGTCGTTGGGGTAGCGCCAGGAGTCGGTGTCGCGGATGCCCCACACGGTGATGCCGGTGCACCGCGCGACGGCGGTGCACGCCTGGGTCACGCGGCGGTAGCTGTCGGCCTGCTGGCTGCCGGAACCGGCGATGTCCAGCTCGGTGATCTGCACGTCGACGCCGAGCGCCGCGAAGCGCTGGATGGTGGTCTGGTAGTCGCTCGGGATGCCGGTGCCGAAGTGCGACTGGAGGCCGACGCAGTCGATGGGCACACCGCGGTTCTTGAAGTCCTGCACCATGCGGTAGACGCCCTGGGTCTTGGCGGCGGCCCAGCTGTCGGTGTTGTAGTCGTTGTAGCAGAGCTTGGCGCCGGGGTCGGCGGCGCGGGCGGTGCGGAAGGCGACCTCGATCCAGTCGTTGCCGGTGCGCTGGAGGTTGGAGTCGCGACGCCCGCCGGACCCGCCGTCGGCGAAGGCCTCGTTCACGACGTCCCAGGCGTAGATCTTGCCCCGGTAGTAGGAGGCGACCCGGTTGATGTGGTTGACCAGCGCGGAGCGCAGCGCCGAGCCCTCCATGCCCTGCATCCACCGCGGTTGCTGCGAGTGCCAGGCGAGGGTGTGGCCGCGCACCCGCTTGCCCTGGGCGAGCGCGTGGTTCACGATGCGGTCGCCACTGGCGAAGCTGAACTGGTTCTGGTTGGGCTCGGTGGCGTCCATCTTCATCTCGTTCTCGGCCGTCACCATGTCGAACTCGCGGTTCAGGATCCCGACGTAGGTGGAGTCGCCGAGCCTGCCGGCCGCGACGGCCGTGCCGTAGTAGCGGCCGCTCTGGGCCGCGGACGCGCCGAGAGTGCTCGCGGCGCTCGCGGACGTGGTCGCGAGGAACGCGACGCCGCCCGTGGTGGTGGCCATCAACGTCGCCGCGAGCACCACTCGTGACACTGACCTCGCTGTCAGCTTCATCTTCGACACCTTCACCGAAAGGCACCCGCCGCACGTGGCGGGTGGGATGGGCAGGACCGTTCGACCGGTCCGGCACCGCCGGGTCGCCGGGTGCTGGGCGGCGCGCGGGCGTCGTTCGCGGTGTGAGCACGGACCGGCGGGCCTCGCGGAAGGGGGAGCACCGCGTGATCGGTGCGCTCCGCGAGTCCGGGTGCGAGCCAGTGTCGCCCACATTGTTCGCGCTCACAAGTAGTGCGCTTGGGAAATGTCCCGAGACGCTGCACTGAATGGAGCAACTTTGTCCCTGTCGGCGCTGAGCTGCGCTTATGTGACCTTGTCGAATGTCATTCGATGCCGATCGCTCACGAGTAGCTAAAGTGAGCGATCACATTTTAGCTTTGACCGGCCTAATCGCGCATCGCTACCTTCGACTGGAGATCGGGGTTGGCCGGCAGGGCCCGACCCTGCCGGTGTCCGCCGGGCGACGCTGGGCCGCCGCGCGTCGCGAGCCACGACACCGAACACCGGAAGGGACCACGACCATGGCACACCCATCCCGGCGACATCGCGTCGTGCACGCCGTGTCCGCGGCCCTGCTGGTGGCGGCGGGCACGGTGACGATGCTGAACGCCGACCCCGCCCGAGCCCTGGACAACGGCGTCGCACGGACGCCGCCGATGGGGTGGAACTCGTGGAACACGTTCGGCTGCAACATCAGCGAGACGTTGATCCGGCAGATGACCGATGCGATGGTCAG
>NZ_JBEOVG010000190.1:0-3916 GCF_040295345.1 Actinosynnema sp. NPDC002837 | reverse complement strand
GATTATCTGATCGGGCATTCGGTGGGTGAGATCGCCGCCGCGCATGTTGCGGGTGTGTTGAGTTTGGATGATGCGTGCACGTTGGTGTTGGCGCGTGGTCGTTTGATGCAGGAGTTGCCGCCGGGTGGGGCGATGGTGTCGATCCGGGCTTCTGAGGCGGAAATCGAGCTGACTCAGGGTGTCGAGATCGCGGCCGTCAACGGGCCCGACGCGGTGGTGATCTCCGGTGACGAGGACGCGGTGCTGCGGCTCGCCGAGCTGTGGCGGGAACGGGGCCGTGAGACGCGGCGGCTGACGGTGAGCCACGCTTTCCACTCCGCTCACATGGACCCCATGCTGGCCGAGTTCGCGGCGGTCGTTGATGGGCTGACGTTCGGTTATCCACAGATCCCGATCGTGTCGACCGTGTTGTCGGACCGCTCGGGTAGCGTTGAAAACAGGGATCCCCTGGGCGGGGACCCTTCCGCAGGCACGGTGTTTGATGTGGGCGGGGACCCTTCCGCAGGCACGGTGTTCGACGCCGGGTATTGGGTGCGTCAGGTGCGGGGGTCGGTGAGGTTTGCCGATGGTGTGGAGTGGTTGCGTGCCCATGGTGTGACGGCGTTGTTGGAGGTCGGGCCGCATCCCACGTTGGTGCCGAATGGGGTGATGAGGCGGGGTCACGACGAGCCCGAACGGGTGCTCGCCGCGCTCGGCCGGGTCTGGGAGCAGGGGGCGGACTGGCGTCCACCGGCGCCGCCCGTCCACCTCGACCTGCCCGCCTACCCGTTCCAACGCGAACGGTTCTGGCTGGTGCCGAGCGTCCCCGCGGACGTGGCCGGTGCGGGGCTCGACGCGCTGGACCACCCGTTGCTGCGGGCCTCGGTGACGCTGCCCGACGGCCAGGGCGTGGTGCTGACCGGCGTGCTGGCCCGGTCGGCGCACCCCTGGTTGGGCGAGCACACCGTCCTCGGCACGGCCCTGCTGCCCGCCACCGGGTTCGTGGAGCTGGCGTTGCGGGCCGGCGGTCACGTCGGCTGCCCGGTGCTGGCCGAACTCGTGCTCGAAGCGCCACTCCCGCTGCACGACACCGCGCACGTCCAGGTCACCGTCGGCGCGCCGGACGAGAACGGGCGGCGCCCCGTCACGCTGCACTCGCGCACCCCCGCCGAGCCGGACGACTGGACCCGCCACGCCACCGGCGTCCTGCGCCCCGAACCGGCCACCCCGCCGACCGGGCCCGCCACGTGGCCGCCGGTCGACGCCACCCCGGTCGACATCGCCGCCCTGTACGACACGCTCGCCGACGCGGGCTACGACTACGGGCCGACGTTCCAGGGCCTGCGCGCCATCTGGCGGCACGGCGACGACCTGCACGCCGAGGTCGCGTTCCCCGCCGACCACGCGCAGCTGACCGGCTACGGCATCCACCCGGCCCTGCTGGACGCGGCGATCCAGCCGCTCACCCTGCTCACCGGCATCACCGCCGAGGTCGACGGCCCCGGCCAGGGCCTGGCCAGGCTGCCGTTCTCGTTCACGGGCGTGTCGATCACCGGCACGGCCGCCACCCTGCGGGTCGTGCTGTCGCCCACCGCGCCGGACACCTACGCGGTGCACGTCACCGACACCGCGGGCACGCCGGTGGCCGGCGTCGACTCGCTCGTGCTGCGCCCCGTCGAGCTGGGCGGTCTCGCCGTCGCCCGCCACCCGGACTCCCCGTTCACCCTCGACTGGACGCCGTTGCCGATCACCGACGCGCCGGACGTGCCGGCGCAGCTCCGCGACCTCGCGCGCACCGCGGGAGACCCGGTCGAGCGGACCCACGCCCTCACCCGGCAGGTGCTCCACGACGTGCAGCGGGCCCTGGCCGACGACACCCGCCTGGTGATCGTCACCAGTGGCGACGACCTGCCCCTCGCGGCGGCCCAAGGCCTGGTGCGCAGCGCGCAGACCGAGCACCCGGGCCGGTTCCTGCTGGTCGACCACGACGACACGGAGGCGTCCCGACAGGCGCTCCCGGCCGCCGTGCGCACCGCGTTCGCCCAAGCGGAACCACAAGTGCGGCTGCGCGACGGCGCGATGTCGGCGCCCAGGCTCACCAAGTCCGCCGTGGCCGGCACGCCACGCCCGCTGCGCGGCACCGCGCTGATCACCGGCGGGTTCGGGGTCCTCGGCGGCCTGACCGCACGCCACCTCGTCACCGACCACGGCGTGCGGCACGTGGTCCTGGCCGGGCGCCGTGGTGTCGCCACCCCCGGCGCGGAGGAGCTCCGGACCGCGCTGGCCGACCTCGGCGCGACCGTCGCGGTGGCCGCCTGCGACGTCGCCGACCGGGACGCCCTGGCCGGGCTGCTCGCCACGATCGACGACCTGCGCGTGGTCGTGCACACCGCCGGGATCGTGGACGACGGCGTGGTCGCCTCCCTCACCCCCGACCAGCTGGACGCCGTGCTGCGGCCCAAGGTGGACGCGGCGTGGCACCTGCACGAGCTGACCCACGACCTGGACGCGTTCGTGCTGTTCTCGTCCGTGGCGGGTGTGCTGGGCAGTCCCGGGCAGGCCAACTACGCGGCGGCCAACTCGTTCCTCGACGCGCTGGCCCGCCACCGGCACGCGCTCGGCCTGCCCGCCGTGTCGCTGGCCTGGGGCTACTGGGCGCAGGAGAGCGGCATCACCGGTCACCTGGGCGAGGCCGACCGGCTGCGCCTGGCCCGAGCGGGCCTGCTCGCCCTGCCGACCGACCGGGCGCTGGCGCTGCTCGACGTCGGTCTCGCGGCCGACGTGCCCGTGCTGGTGCCCGCCCACCTCGACCCGGCCACGGCCAAGACGCCGTTGCTGCGCGACCAAGCGCGGTCCCGGCGGGCGAAGGCGCCCGCGGTCACGCCGTCCGACCTGCTCGGCCGGCTCGCCGCACTGGCCGAACCCGAGCAGCGCGCCCTGCTGCTGGACGTGATCAACACGCAGAGCGCCTCCGTCCTCGGCCACACCACGCGGCTCACCGCCGACCCGCAGCAGGCGTTCCGCGACCACGGCGTCGACTCGCTGACCGCGATCGAGCTGCGCAACCGGCTCAACGCGGCCACCGGCCTGCAGCTGTCCGCGACCGCCGTGTTCGACTTCCCGACACCCGCCCAGCTGGCCAACCACCTCTACGGGCAGCTGCGCGGCACCGCCAACCGGGACGCGGGCCCGCTGGAAACCCTGCTGCGCAAGGCCATCGACGTCGACCGCCCGCGGGACGGCGTCGAGCTGCTGGCCACCGCGGCGCGGCTCGGCCCGCTCGCCGACCGGGTCGACGTCACGCCGGCCAAGCTCACCACCGGGTTCGTGCCGCCGGCGTTGATCTGCCTGCCGTCCGCGCTGGCGTTCACCGGCGTGGAGGAGTACGCGCGGTTCGCCGCCGCGTTGGAGGCGATGCGGGACGTGACCGCCGTGCCGCTGCCCGGCTTCACCGGCGGCCCGCTGCCCGCCACCGCCGAAGCCCTGGTGGACGCGCTGACCGACGCCGTCGCGGAAGCGGCCGTGGGCGAGTTCGCGCTGGTCGGCCGGTCGGTGGGGGCGTGGCTCGCCCGTGCCGTCGCCGGTCGCCTCGAAGCCCGGGGCGTGACACCGGCCGCCCTCGTGCTGATCACCCCGACCGGACGACCTCCGCTGGACGGCGTGCTCGACCCCGAGCACCAGGTCCACCCCGTCGACGACGACCGGCTGGTCGCGATGGGCCGCTACCTCGACCTGGCCGGGCAGTGGGAGCCGGGACCGACCGGCGCGCCGGTGCTGCACGTCGGCACCGCGCACGAGCGCCCACCGTCCGGGCAGGAGTCGGTCGTGGGGGGGGGGGGGGGGCGGGGGGGGGGGGGGGGCGGGGCGGCCGAACGCGCCCACACGCGCCGCACCCCCGAGGCCGGCGCCGCGCGGGTGGGCGAGGGCGGGGGCTGGC
>NZ_JBEOVG010000189.1:0-3942 GCF_040295345.1 Actinosynnema sp. NPDC002837 | reverse complement strand
GCTCTCCCTTTCGGGGCTTCGGCGGGGCCGGGGCGGGGCGCGCCCCGGGGGCTCGTGGCCGCGCCCGGCTCACCAGGTGACGGGCAGCTCGCGCAAGCCGTAGGAGCGCGCGTCGTGCTTGAACTCCAGGTCCTCGAACGCGACGGCGGGCCGCAGCCCCGGGACGCGCCGGAACAGGGTCTCCAGGACGACCTGCAACTGCACCCGGGCCACGTGCTGCCCCAGGCACTGGTGCGGGCCGAACCCGAACGCCAGGTGGCGCCGCGCGTCGCGGGTCAGGTCGAGCCGGTCGGGGTCGGCGAACGCCGCCTCGTCGCGATCGGCCGCGGCCCCGGACACGATCACCGCCTCACCCCGGCGCACCGGCACGCCCGACACCTCGACGTCCGCGACGGCCACCCGCGCGGTGAAGTGCTCGACGACCGTGAAGTAGCGCAGCAGCTCCTCCACCGCGCCCGGCACCCGCTCCGGGTGCGCGAGCAGGCCGGCCACCCGGTCGGGGTCGCGCATCAGCGCCAGCGCCGCCAGGGAGATCATCCCGGCGGTCGGCTCGTGCCCGGCCACCACGAGCAGCCGGGCGAGGTCGACCAGGGCGTCGCGGTCCACCTCGCCGTGCCGCTCGCGCCGGGTGCGGAGCTGCCTGCTCAGCAGGTCCTCACCGGGCACGCGTTCCTTGCGGGCCACCAGGTCGGCCAGGTAGGAGCGCAGCGCGGCGGTGGCCGCCCCGTGCTGCTCCTCGTCCGCGCCGGCGCGCGCCAACCGGGCGGTCAGCTCCTGGAACAGGACGTGCTCCTCGGGCGGGACGCCCAACTGCTCGCCGATGACCAGCGCGGGCACCGGCAGCGCCAACGCCCCCACCAGGTCGACCGGTTCCCCGGCGGCCAGCATCGCGTCCACGCACCCGTTGACGATCTCCTGGACGCGCGGTCGCAGCAGCCCGGCGTGGTCGGCGGTGAACTCGCCGCCGACCGAGCCGCGGGCCTCCGCGTGCCGGTCGCCGTCCGCGGCGAGCAGCGGCGGGGGCTCGGCGCCCGCCGCGCCACCCGACGTCCGCAGCGGGAACGCCGGGTGGCGGCGGTCCGAGGCGAACCGCGGGTCCGACAGCACGAACCGGGCGTCCCGGTGCCGCGTCACCAGCCACGCGATGCTGCCGTCGGTGAGCTGGACCCGGCTCACCGGCTCCTGGGCCCGCAGCCGGGCGTACTCCGGCGGCGGCTCGAACGGACAGGTCCGCGGAGCGGGGTAGCTCATGAGGTGCGCGGCCGCCGCGACCGCGCCCCGTTCCGCTGTGGTCACGGCGACCTCCTCACTCGGGACCGGGCCCACTCCTCGTCACGCCGCCGCGGCGGCGGCGCGCTTGGCCTGGGCCACCGTGCGGGCGAGGAAGACGGCCGCGACGACGGCGACCGCGGCCAGGATCGCCAGGTAGGTGAACGTGCTCGTGGTGGCGTCCGACGAGGACTCGGGCGTCAGCGGACGTCCGGCCAGGGTCAGGAAGAGGCTGCCGAACACGGCGATGCCGGTCACCTGGCCGAGCTGCATGGTCGTGGTCAGCAGACCACTGGCGTCCGCGGCCTTCTGCATCGGCACCTGCACCAGCGACAGCACCAGCAGCGGGCTGAACGCGAAGCCGACGCCACCGCCGACCACCACGACCGAGATCCACATCAGCGCGCCGTGCGGGTCGCTCTGCGCGCTCGCGGCGATGCCGACGTAGCCGAGGATGCACAGCACCATGCCGATGGTCGGCACGAGGTGGTGGATGCGCGGG
Organism: Actinosynnema sp. NPDC002837; assembly: GCF_040295345.1. Lineage (NCBI taxonomy): Bacteria > Bacillati > Actinomycetota > Actinomycetes > Pseudonocardiales > Pseudonocardiaceae > Actinosynnema > Actinosynnema sp. NPDC002837. The sequence goes on along the minus strand of NZ_JBEOVG010000189.1, from coordinate 2,171 downwards.
GGCAGCTTGCGCCAGAAGAAGCCCACCAGGCCGAACGCGGCGGCCATCGGCGTGAACGTCAGACCCGCGAACAGCGCGGAGTCGCCGAGGCCCTGCTGCAGGTGCAGCGCGAAGGCGAACAGGAAGCCGCCGTAGGCGATCTGGTTGAGCAGCAGGGTGGACACGCCGGTGCCCATGCTGGCGGCCTTGAACACGTCCAGGTTCAGCAGCGGGTCGCCGCCGCGGGCGCCGATGCGCTTCTCCACGACCACGAACACGACCGCGAGCACGAGGCCCAGCGCCACGCAGATGAACGTCCACGCGGGCCAGCCGGCCTCGTGGCCGAGCACCAGCGGCAGCACGATCAGGAACACCGCGGGCACCGAGATGGCCAGGCCCACCGGGTCGAGCTTGCGGGTGCCGCGCGGCGCGTCGGCCTCCATCAGCTTCGGCACCAGCAGCGCCAGGGCGATGCCGATCGGCACGTTGACCAGGAACGCCGGCCGCCAGGTCAGGTCCGCGATGTTGGCGTTGACGATGACGCCGCCGAGGATCATGCCCGCCACCGCGCCGACCGACAGCACCGCGCCGTACGCGCTGAGCGCCTTGGCCCGGGCCTGGCCGGTGAACCGCATCTGGATGACGCTCATGATCTGCGGCACCATGACGGCCGCCGCGGCGCCCTGGACGAACCGGGCGATGATCAGCACGAGCGTGGACGGTGCGATACCGCAGACCAGCGACGCCACGGTGAAGCCGATGGCGCCGATCAGGTACATGCGGCGCCTGCCGTGCAGGTCGCCCAGCCGGGCGCCGGTGATCAGCAGCATCGCGTACGCGACGGTGTAGCCGCCGACGACCAGTTGCAGGGAGGCGCCGGACGCGTTGAGGTCGACGCCGATGGTGGGCATGGCGACGTTGACGATCGTGACGTCCAGCAGGGCCATGAACTGGCCCAGCAGCAGTACCGTCAACATCCCCCACGGGTGCTTGCCCGAGACTTCCTGCGCGGGCGAGGAAGTGGCTGGTTGGGTTGTCATGCGGCCACTGTGGCGGTTCGGGCGAGCACACGGGTAGAGCCCGCGAACACTGTTACTGGTACTACCATGAACTACGCTGTGCGAAGCCGTGGAGGCACAGCGTGAGGATGGGGTTGATGAGCGTCGAGACCGCGGCGACGGTGCAGGAACGTCGCCGAGCCGAACTCGGGCAGTTCCTCCGGGCGTGCCGCGCGAGGTTGAGCCCGGAGGACGTCGGGCTGCCGCCGGGAACGCGCAGGCGCACCGTGGGCCTGCGCCGCGAGGAGGTAGCGCTGCTCGCCGGTGTGGGGGTCACCTGGTACACCTGGATGGAGCAGGGCAGGTCGATCAACGTCAGCGCGCAGGTGCTCGACGCGGTCGCGCGCACCCTCCGGCTGGACGCGACCGAGCGCTGGCACCTGTACCACCTCGCCGAGGCTACCCCTCAGCGCGTCGGCACGACGGCGACGAAGATCCCCGACGAGATCCGGGCGGTGCTGCGGGGCCTGGACCCGCTGCCCGCGACGCTGATCAACGCCCGGTACGACGTGATCCTGGCCAACGACGCGCACGCCGACCTGCTGTGGCAGTGGCACTCGATGCCGTGCGTGCACCGCAACATGCTGTGGTGCCACCTGACCGAGCCCACCGCCAGGCAGAAGCTGCTCAACTACGACGAGGAAGTGCCCTACACGGTGGCCCGCCTGCGCGCCGACTACGCCCGCCACGTGGGCGACCCGGAGTGGGAGGAGGACATCCGGCGGCTGCTCGCGCTCAGCGACGAGTTCGCGGAGCTGTGGGCGCGGCACGAGGTCGCCGAGCCGGAGGTCCGCATCCGCAAGCTGTCCAACCGCGACGCGGGCGACATGGCGTTCTCGATCAACGAGCTGGAGGTGGCGTCGATGCGCGGGATGCGGATCGAGGTCTACGTCCCGGCCGACGACACGACCAAGCAGCGCCTGCCGCTGACCAGGGGACACGTGACGGGGGCCTGCTGACCCGGGTGGCCGCCGCGCGGGCGCCGGCGGACCCCGCTCCCGCGCGGCCGTGGGGGGGGCGGCCCCGCGGGGCCGCCCCGCCCGGGCGGGGGCGGGGTCCACGAAGGAAGGGTAAGGAGCAGGAGCCGCGACCGAACACGCACGGGCGAAGAGGGTCGGAGGCCGCAGCCCGCCC
>NZ_JBEOVG010000188.1:0-4396 GCF_040295345.1 Actinosynnema sp. NPDC002837 | reverse complement strand
CCACGGTGACGGGGGAACCGGCTGAGAAGTTGAACACCGCGGAGTACTGGGTGCGGCACGTCCGCGAGCCGGTCCGCTTCGCCGACGCGGTGCGCGCCCTGGCCGACGAGGACGTCACCACGCTGGTCGAGTTGGGACCGAACGCCGTGCTGTCGGCCATGATCCCCGCCATCACCGGTGACGTGGTCGCCGTGCCGCTGTTGCGCCGCGGCCGACCCGAGCACGAGGCGGTCGCCGCGGCCCTGGGCGCGCTGCACACCCGCGGCGTGGCAGTGGACTGGGCGGCGTACTTCCGCGGCTCGGGCGCGCGGCGGGTCGACCTGCCGACCTACCCGTTCCAGCACGAGCGGTACTGGCTGGAGTCCGCGCCCGCCACGGGGCACGTCTCCGGGCACGTCTCCGGGCACCCGCTGCTCGGGCCGGCCACCGCGGTCGCGGGTTCGTCGCGGGTGCTGTTCACCGGGCTGCTCGAAGTCCGGTCGTGGCTCGCCGACCACCTCGCGGTGCCGCCCGCGGCGTTCGTGGAGATGGCGATCCGGGCGGGCGACCAGCTCGGCACGCCGGTGCTGGCGGAGCTGGACACCGACCTGCCACTGACCCTCCCGGCCTGGGTGCAGATGTCCGTGGACGCACCCGACCAGGACGGCCGGCGCGCGTTCACCGTCTACGCCCGGCCGGACGACGAGGACGCGGCGTGGACGGCGCACGCCAGTGGTGTCCTCGCCACGCACGGTGGCGACGGACCCGCCGTCACGGACGCCGGCACGACCGTGCGGCTGCCCGACGCGATCGCGGGCGAGGCCGGCGCGTACGGCCTGCACCCGGTGCTGCTGGACCTGGCGGTGCCGACAGCCGTCGGTGCGGCGACCGTCCGGGTGCCCGCGACGTGGCGCGGGGTGCGGCTGCACGCCGCGCACGCCGCGGCCGTCGAGGTCCACGCGCGGCAGGTCGACGGTGGCACCACGTCCCTGGTGCTCGCCGACACCGCCGGCCGACCGGTGCTCACCGCCGAGGCGATCGGGTTCCGCGACCTCCCGGTCGAGCGGTTCGCCGCCAGGTCACCGCTGCGCGCGCTGACCTGGACCGAGGTCACCGCCGAACCCGTCACCCCGGCCGAGGTGGTGCGCCTGGAGGTCTCGACGGGCGATCCGGTCGCGGCCGCGCACGCCGCGGTGGCCCGGGCGCTGGAGCTGGTGCGCGAGCGGTCCGCCCCGGTGGTCGTGGCGACGAGCGGTGCGGTCGCGGTGGCCGACGAGGAGGTCGACCTCGCCGCCGCGGCGGCCTGGGGCCTGCTGCGCTCGGCCCAGTCCGAGCTGCCCGAGGGCCGCCTGGTCCTGGTGGACACCGACGGCGACGTGGTGGTGCCCGCCGGCGAGACCCAGGTGGCGGTGCGCGGTGGCCGGGTACTCGCCCCGCGCCTGACCGCGGTGCAGCTCGCGGCGCGCGCGACCGACTGGGGCGCCACGGCGCTGGTCACCGGCCCCCTGGGTGGCCTGGTCGCCCGGCACCTGGTCGAGGCGCACGGCGTGCGGAAGGTCGTGCTCGTCGACGCGGAGGCGCCGGGGGTGGCCGCCGGCACCGTGCCGGCGACGTGGGACGACCTGGCCGCGGTGGTGGCCGAGCACCGGCCGACCGTGGTGGTGCACACGACCGGCGAGCCGGATGACTCCCCGCTCGCGAACATCACGCCCGATGCCCTGGCCGCGGCGCTCGAACCGGGCGTGGACCGCGCCTGGCGGCTGCACGAGCTGCTCCCCGACGCCACCGCGTTCGTGCTGTTCTCCTCGACCGCCGGGGTGCTCGGCGCGCCCGGTCGGGCCGGGTACGCCGCCGCCGCGTCGTTCACCGACGCCTTGGCCCGGTATCGCGCGGCGCGCGGACTCCCCGCGGTCGCGGTCGCTTTCGGTCCACGCGCCGGCGCACCCGGCTTCCCCGTGGTGCCCGACGAGGAACTGCTGCGCCTGCTCGACGTCGCGGTGGCCGCCGGCCACCCGGCGGTCGTGGCCGCGCCGCTCGACGAGGCTGCCCTGCGCGCGGCGGACCGCGTGCCGGTCCCGCTGCGCGGGGGGAGGGCGCCGCGGCGGCGCACGGCCGATGACGGGCAGGCGGCGTCCATGGTGGCGCTGCTGGTCGGCCTGGAGGCCGACGAGCGCCGCGATGCGGTGCTGGAACTGGTCCGCCGCGAGGTGGCCGCCGTGCTCGGCCACAAGGTCTCGGCGGGGATCGAGGAGCAGCGGCCGTTCCAGGACCTGGGCTTCGACTCGCTGACCGCCGTGGAGCTGCGCAACCGGCTGACCGCGGCCACGGGTGTGGCTCTCCAGGCGACGTTGGTGTTCGACCACCCGACGCCCGCCGCGCTCACCGACCACGTGATCGGCGTGCTCGCGCCCGCGGCGGACGAGTCGGTGCTGTCCGAACTGGACCGGTTGGAGGCCCTGCTCGACGGTGTCGACCGGCAGGACGACCGGCGCGAGGAGATCACCGGGCGGCTGCGCACGATCTTGTCCCGCTGGACCGCCGAGTTGGGCGCGCCGCCTGCCGACGAGGGTTCCGCGGTCGTGCTCGAATCGGCGTCCGCCGACGAGCTGTTCGACTTCATCGACAACGAACTCGGTCGCGGCGTCGACCGGTCCGCCTGAGCGCCACCGGGAGAAATCGGCGATGTCCAACGAAGAGAAGATGGTCGAGTACCTCAAGTGGGTCACGGCCGATCTGAAGAAGGCGCGGCAGCGCATCACGGAGCTGGAGGCCGGCGGCACGGAGCCGATCGCGATCGTCGCCATGGCGTGCCGGTACCCGGGCGGCGTGTCCTCGCCCGAGGACCTGTGGCGGCTGGTGCTGGAGGGCCGGGACGGCATCACCGCCTGGCCGGACGACCGCGGCTGGGACGTGGAGGCCCGCTACGATCCGGACCCGTCGCGCACCGGCACCTCCTACACCGACCAGGGCGGGTTCATCGTCGACGCGACGAGGTTCGACGCCGGGTTCTTCGGCATCTCGCCGCGCGAGGCGCTGTCGATGGACCCCCAGCAGCGGGTTCTGCTGGAGACCGCCTGGGAGTTGTTCGAGCGGGCCGGCCTCGACCCGACGGCCCTGCGGGGCAGCTCGACCGGCGTGTTCGCCGGGGTGGGCGAGCAGACCTACCTCGGTCTGGACGGCCCGGAGGAGCTGGAGGGCTACCTCATGACGGGCAAGTTGAGCAGTGTCGCGTCGGGTCGGGTGTCGTACACGTTCGGGTTCGAGGGTCCGGCGGTCACGGTGGACACGGCGTGCTCGTCGTCGTTGGTGGCGTTGCACCTGGCGGCCCAGTCGTTGCGCCAGGGCGAGTGCGACCTGGTGCTGGCGGGCGGATCCACCGTGTACGGCCACCCCGGCGGCTACGTCGACTTCTCCCGCCAGCGCGGCCTCGCTCCGGACGGTCGGTGCAAGTCCTTCTCCGCCGACGCGGACGGGACGGGCTGGTCGGAGGGTGTGGGGCTGGTGTTGTTGGAGCGGTTGTCGGACGCGCGTCGCAACGGGCACCCGGTGTTGGCGGTGCTGCGGGGCAGCGCGGTGAACCAGGACGGGGCGTCCAACGGCCTGACCGCGCCGAACGGCCCGTCCCAGGAGCGAGTCATCCGCGCCGCGCTGGCGAACTCCCGGCTGTCCCCGGTGGACATCGACGTGGTGGAGGCGCACGGCACGGGCACGCGCCTCGGTGACCCGATCGAGGCCACCGCGCTGCTCAACGCCTACGGCAAGGACCGCCCGACGCCGCTCTACCTCGGGTCGTTGAAGTCGAACATCGGCCACTCGGTCGCTGCGGCCGGCATCGGCGGCGTGATCAAGGCGGTCATGGCGGTCCGCCACGCCATCCTGCCCAAGACCCTGCACGTCGGCGAGCCCACGCCGTTCGTGGACTGGTCGGCCGGGTCGGTGGAGCTGCTGACCGAGAACCGGCCCTGGCCGGAGACCGGCCGGCCGCGCCGCGCGGGCGTGTCGTCGTTCGGCGTGAGCGGCACCAACGCCCACGTCATCCTGGAGCAGGCCCCGCCGGTGGCGGAGCCCGAGCGGGCGGACCGCGAGGCGCGTCTCCCGGTGGTGCCGTGGGTGTTGTCCGCCCGGTCGCCCGAGGCGCTGCGGGCGCAGGCCGACCGCTTGCGGGACTTCGTCGCCGCCCGACCGGACCTCGACCCGCTGGACGTGGCCTTCTCGCTGGCCACCACGCGCGCCGCGCTGGACCTGCGGACCGCGGTCGTCGGCGCGGACCGGGAGGCGCTGCTGGCGGGCTTGGCCGTGGTCGCCTCGGCCACCCGCGTGACCGGTCGTACCGGGTTCGTGTTCGCGGGTCAGGGGTCGCAGCGGGTGGGGATGGGGTTGGGGTTGGCGGAGTCGTTTCCGGTGTTCGGTGCGGTGT
>NZ_JBEOVG010000187.1:0-4671 GCF_040295345.1 Actinosynnema sp. NPDC002837 | reverse complement strand
GCGGGGACACCACACGCGTCGACCCGGACATCGCACTTCGCAGCGCTGCGCCCCGCCAGCCAAAGCTGACGGGGCGCATTCGCCAACAGCATCCCCTGGTGGGACCGGGGCCGTTCTGGTTGGCGGGTGGGGTGGGCGGTCGGTGGGTGGGGTTAAGAAGACTCGATCAGGTAGCGCTCGTCGGTGATCTCCCGGCCCCAGAGGGTCGGGTCCGTGAGCGGGTGGACGTTGCCCTCCCCCAGCAGCGCCACGCACTCGGCGGCGGTGAGGCCGGCGCCCGTGGACCAGCGGCCCTCGATCAGGATCAGGCGGCCGTTCGGCTTGAGGAGCGCGCGCCACCGGTCGAGCGCGGCGGCCGGGTCGGGCAGCGCCCAGAGGACGTGCCGGGCCAGCACGACGTCGAAGCTGCCCGGCGGGTACGGCGGGTCGGCCGCGTCGCCCTGGCGGAAGTCGACGCCGGGAGCCTTGGCGCGGGCCGCCGAGAGCATCCGTTCGGAGAGGTCGAGGCCGCTCGCGTGGTGGCCGGCCTCGGCGAGCAACGCGGTGAGGCTGCCCGTGCCGCACCCGAGGTCGACCACCGCGGCGGGAGCGGGTGGGAGCCGTGGGAGGAGCACGTCGGCCCACGCCTGGCGGACGGACGGGTCGCGCAGTCCGTGGTCGGCGTCCTCGTCGAACGTCGCGGCCTGGGCGTCCCAGAACCGGGCTTGGGCGAAGGTGGTCAGCCACGCGCGCTGCTCGTCGGTCTCGGGCACGTCCCGGCCGCGCGCCTCGGAGATCGCCTGCCACGCCGCTTCCGGTGACGCGCCGTCCATGACGAGGAGCGCGCCGGCGAGCAACGAGGAGCGGCCGATCCCGCCCCAGCAGTGGACGACGACGTGCCGGCCCGCGCGCATGTCGCGGAGCACGGGGTCGAGGTCCGGAGTGGTGGCGGGGATGCCGAAGTCCGGGATCGGCAGCCAGTGGAAGGCGATGCCGGCGTCGCGGGCGGCCTCGGGTTCGTCGGTCAGGTCGAGCTCGGCCAGCTCCGTCTCGGTGAGCGCGCACACGATCACCTCCACGCCGGCCGCCGCGAGGTCGGCGATGTGCTGGAGGCCGTAGGGGTGACCCATCGTGCTCAGCACCCCCGGTCTGATCTTGTACATCCCTGTCTCTTCCCCTCGTCGTGTTTCACGTGAAACGGTCGCGGCATGACTGGGAACATCCGCAAGCTCCGCGTCGCCGCCTACGCCGTGATCATCGAAGACGGCCGGCTGCTCCTCTCCCGCTGGCTCGGACCGGACCGGCCGATGTGGATCCTGCCCGGCGGCGGGCTCGACCACGGTGAGGACCCGTACGACGCGGTGGTCCGCGAGGTGTTCGAGGAGACCGGCTACCGGGCGGAGGTGGACCGGCTGCTCGGCATCCAGAACGTCCACGGTCCGCTGGCGCGGGACGGGGTCGACTTGGACTACCACCGCATCCGGATCATGTACGAGGCGCACGTCGTCGGCGGCGAGCTGACGTTCGAGGTCGGCGGGAGCACGGACCAGGCGGCGTGGTTCCCGCTCGAGGAAGTGCCGGGGTTGGATCACGTCGAGTCGGTCGACTACGCGTTGGAGCTCCTCCGGGTGCTTCCCAAGGACGGTCGGATTGAAAGTTTCACGTGAAACGCGACTCGGATTTGGCGTGTCGCCGGGGTGATCCGTCATAGTGGGGACCGGCACATCTCGTGGGGCTCATCGCCTCCTTGGCGAGACGCCCAACCCCATCGCCCACACCCGGCCGCCGCCGGCGTCTGGTGTGGTTTCACGTGAAACGTCCCGGACGGAGACATGGCCGCAGAGGTGGAAGACCGCGCGAAGAAGGTCTTCGGTGACCACTACGACAAGGCGGTCGCCTTCACGGCACTGCTCACCGAGCACGGCGTCGAACGCGGGCTCATCGGCCCGCGGGAGGTCGACCGGCTCTGGGAGCGGCACATCCTCAACTCGGCCGTCGTGGCGGAGTTGCTGCCCCAGGGCTCACGCGTCGTGGACGTGGGCTCGGGCGCGGGCCTGCCGGGGATCCCCCTGGCGATCGCGCGGCCGGACCTGGAGCTGACGCTCCTGGAGCCGATGGCACGGCGGGTGGCGTGGCTGACCGAGTGCGTCGACGCGCTCGGGCTGAACGTCGCCGTGGTGCGTGGCCGGGCCGAGGAGCCGCCGGTGCGGGAGCAGCTGGGTGACAGCGACGTCGTGACGGCGCGCGCGGTGGCCCCGCTGGAACGGCTGACGCGGTGGTGCCTGCCGCTGCTCCGGCCGGGTGGACGTCTGGTCGCTCTCAAGGGCGAGAGCGCCGCGGAAGAACTGGAACGCGACGCCGAGGCGGTGCGCCGGGCCGGAGGGATCCGACCGCGCGTCATCACCTGCGGTGGCGAAGTACTCGAACTGCCGACGACGGTCGTGCTCGTGGAGCGCGATGAGCAGGCGAGCCGCCGTGAAGGCGCGCGTCGCAGAAGGAAGGATCGGTGAACGTGTACCCCGACCCCCTGCAACCGGTGTTCCAAGCGGCCGGTGTTTCACGTGAAACCGAACCCGAAGGCGTGGTGGGCGCGGGTGAAGTGCTCCGTCCCGCATCCGAGTCGAACTTGGCAGACAACGTGGAACCGGCAGGAGACAGCACCGTGTGGACCCCCATCGCGGAAGAAGCGGCACGCGCCACCCGCGTCCTGCACCCCGACTCCCTCCAACTCCCCCGTCCGGACCGGCGCCGGGTCATGGTGGTCGCCAACCAGAAGGGTGGCGTCGGCAAGACCACGAGCACGGTGAACCTGGCCGCCGCGCTCGCCATCCACGGTCTCAAGGTGCTCGTCATCGACCTCGACCCGCAGGGCAACGCGAGCACGGCGCTGGCCGTCGAGCACCGCTCCGGCACGCCGTCGGTGTACGAAGTGCTGATCGGTGAGCTGTCCGTGGCCGAAGCGGCTCAGGTCAGCAACCAGTCCCCCAACCTGTACTGCGTGCCGGCCACGATCGACCTGGCGGGCGCGGAGATCGAGTTGGTCTCGATGGTCGCCCGCGAGTCGCGGCTGAAGGAAGCGCTGAGCCCCGAGGCGCTGGACTCCATCAAGCCGGACTACGTGTTCATCGACTGCCCGCCGTCGCTCGGCCTGCTGACCGTCAACGCGATGGTCGCCGCGCAGGAGGTGCTGATCCCGATCCAGTGCGAGTACTACGCGTTGGAGGGGTTGGGTCAGCTGCTGCGGAACATCGAGCTGGTGCAGGCGCACCTGAACCCGACGCTCAACGTGTCCACGATCCTGCTGACGATGTACGACGGCCGCACGAAGCTGGCCGACCAGGTGACCAGCGAGGTGCGCGGCCACTTCGGCGACACGGTCCTCAAAACGGTGATCCCGCGCAGCGTGAAGGTCTCCGAGGCACCAGGATTCGGTCAGACGGTGCTCACCTACGATCCCGGCTCACGGGGCGCGATGAGCTACCTCGACGCGGCACGGGAGATCGCCGAGTTCGGCGCGGAGATGGGGTCGGCATGACGGAACAGCGCAAGGGTGGCCTCGGCCGCGGGCTCGCGGCCCTGATCCCGAGCGGCCCACCGCCCGGCACACCGTCGCCGTCGCCGGCGCGGTCGGGTTCCAACGGGTCGGCGAACGGGTCGTCCAACGGGGCGTCCACCCCTGCGCCCTCCCCTGGCCCGACCGGGGAGGTGGCCGGCGCGGTGTACCAGGAGCTGCCGGTCACGGCTATTCGAACGAACCCGAAGCAGCCGCGGCAGGTGTTCGACGAAGAGGCGCTGCGGGAGCTGGAGCACTCGATCCGCGAGTTCGGGCTGATGCAGCCCATCGTGGTGCGGGCGACCGGGACCGACACCTACGAGCTCGTCATGGGCGAGCGGCGGTGGCGGGCGACCCAGCTGGCGGGGTTGAAGACGATCCCGGCGATCGTCCGGCACACGGCCGACGACGTGATGCTGCGTGACGCGCTGCTGGAGAACATCCACCGCGTGCAGCTGAACCCGTTGGAAGAGGCGTCCGCCTACCAGCAGCTGCTGGAGGAGTTCGGGGTGACGCACGAGGAGCTGGCCGACCGGATCGGCCGGAGCCGGCCGGTGGTGACGAACACGATCCGGCTGCTGAAGCTGCCGCTGCCGGTGCAGCGGCGGGTGGCGGCCGGGGTGCTGTCGGCGGGGCACGCCCGGGCGTTGTTGGGGGTCGAGGACCCCGGGGTGCAGGAGGAGCTGGCTGCCCGGATCGTCGCCGAGGGCATGTCGGTCCGGGCTACCGAGGAAGCGGTGACGCTGGCCAAGGGCGCGGAGCCGGCCAAGGCGAAGGCCGTGCGGCGCAAGCCGATGCAGGCGCCCGGGTTGCAGGAGCTGGCGGAGCGGTTGTCGGACAACTTCGACACTCGGGTGAAGGTCGAGTTGGGGCAGCGGAAGGGGCGGATCGTGGTGGAGTTCGGGTCCGTCGACGATCTGGAGCGGATCATTCAGCTCATGTCGCCGGAGGCTGGGCAGAGGGAGCGGTCGGGGCCTGGGTCGGTGTGACGGGTCGGGGCAGGTTCGGGTCGGTGGTCACGCTCAGGTCCGGCTGCTCGGGTCAGGTCCGGCTCGATTTGACATGGGGCCCTTACGGGCACTCCAGGCAGGCCAAAGCCGGCAGGCCCGGCGGGGAAAAGCGTCCCGCCAGGCCTGCCG
>NZ_JBEOVG010000186.1:0-4692 GCF_040295345.1 Actinosynnema sp. NPDC002837 | reverse complement strand
CGTTCGGTGTCAGCACGCCGAACGGGCCACGGGTGGTAGTCGATCGTGCCCAGGTTGCTGCCCCCGCCGTGGAACGTGCGCAACCGCGTCCACGAGTACGGCGGCCGGCCCTGGGTCGTGCTGGACACCCCCGAGGGGACTCGGGTGGCGTTCACGAACTGGGACGACCAGCGCGTCTACCTGTTCGACCCCGACGACCCGCGGCCCGTCCCGCTCAGCCCCGAGCCCGCGCGCCGGCACGGCTACCGCTACGCCGACCTCACCGCCGGACCCGGCCACGCCGAGGTGTGGTGCGTGCGCGAGACGGTGACCGGCGACGCCCGCACCGACGTGCGCCGCGAACTGGTCGCGCTGCCGCTGGACGGCTCCCCGCCGCGGGTGCTCGCCGCCAGCCACCACTTCATGACCGGGCCGCGGCTCTCGCCCGACGGCCGCCACTACGCCTGGATCGGCTGGGACCACCCCCGCATGCCGTGGGACGGCACCGAGCTGTGCGTCGCCGAGGTCGGCTCCTCCGACCACCGCGTCCTGGCGGGCGGCGAGACCGAGGCCGTGTGCCAGGTCGAGTGGGAGGGCGACTCCCTGCTCGCGCTGACCGATCCCGACGGCTGGTGGAACCTGTTCCGCATCGGCCTGGACGGCACGGCGGAGAACCTCGCGCCGTGCGCGGCGGAGCTGGGCGGGCCGATGTGGCGGCTGGGCAACCGCTGGTTCGCCGCCATCGGCCCCGGCCGCTACGCCGTGCTGCGCTCCGGCGCGCTGGCCGTGCTCGACGAGCGCAGCGGCACCGTCACCGACGTCGACGTGGACCAGCCCGTCTGGCACGCGCACCTCGCCGTGCACGACGGCGTCCTGGTCAGCGGCGCCGCCGGACCGCTCGCCGAGTCCGCCGTGGTGTCGCTGGACCTGTCCACCGGCGTGCTCACCGAGCACACCTCCGCCGAGTCGGCGCTGCCGGTGGAGTACCTGCCCGTGCCCGAGGAACGCGTGTTCAGCGGGCCGGACGGCGACGTGCCCGCCTACGTCTACCCGCCGCGCAACCCCGACTTCGCCGCCCCCGAAGGCGAGAAACCGCCCTACGTCGTGCACGTCCACGGCGGGCCCACCGGCCGTTCCGCGCCCGTGCTCGACGCGGAGCTCGCCTACCTGACCAGCCGCGGCATCGGCGTGGTCGCGGTCAACTACGGCGGCTCCACCGGCTACGGGCGGGCGTTCCGCGAACGGCTGCGCGAGCAGTGGGGCGTGGTCGACGTGCACGACTGCGCCGCCGTCGCCCAGGCCTTGGCCGACTCCGGCGCCGCCGACGGCGACCGGCTCGCCATCCGCGGCGGCAGCGCGGGCGGCTGGACCTCGGCCGCGTCGCTGACCTCGGTGAAGACCTACCGGTGCGGCATGGTCGCGTTCCCCATCCTCGACCTGGCCGGCTGGACCGGCGAGGGCGGCGAGACCCACGACTTCGAGTCCCGCTACGTCGAGGGCCTGGTCGGGCCCTGGCCCGCCGCCGCCGACCGGTACGCGGAGCGGTCGCCGTCGCACCGGGTGGACCGGCTGGCCGGGCCGGTGCTGCTGCTGCAGGGCCTGGAGGACGAGATCTGCCCGCCGGAGCAGGCCGACCGGTTCGCCTCCGCGCTGGACGGCACCGGCATCCCGCACGCCTACCTCACGTTCGAGGGCGAGCAGCACGGGTTCCGCAAGGCCGAGACGATCGTCGCCGCGCTGGAGGCCGAGCTGTCGTTCTACGGGCAGGTGTTCGGCTTCACGCCCGAGGGGATCGCGGTCCTGGAGCTGCGCCGGTGACGCCCCACGCGGCCGGCGCCGCCCGCTCGGGTGCCGCCGCCTCCGGGCCCGCGCTGCTGCGGCCCGGCGACCGGGTCGTCGTGGTCAGCCCGGCCGGACCGTGCTCGGCCGAACTCCTCGACGCAGGCACCGCGTGGCTGCGCAAATGGGGCCTGGACGTGCGGATCGACGCCCACGCCCTGGACACCCACCCGACGCTGGACTACCTCGCCGGCCACGACGCCGACCGCGCCCGCTCCTTCGAACGGGCCTGGCTGGACCCGACCGTGGCCGGGGTGCTGTGCGCCCGGGGCGGCTATGGCAGCCTGCGCATGGTCGACCTGGTCGACTGGACCGCCGTCGCGGCCGCCGCGGACGGCAAGGTGTTCGTCGGCTCCAGCGACACCACCGTGCTGCACGAGCGGTTCCTGGCGCACGGCGTGCCCACGTGGTTCGGGCCGATGATCGGCACCAGGGCGTTCGTCGAGGACACCGACGCCCGCGAACGGCTCCGCACCGCCCTGTTCACCGGCGTGACGTCCTACCGGGGCGTCGGCATGGCGCCCGGAGTCGCGCGGGGTGTCGCCGTGGGCGGCAACCTCAGCCTGCTCGACGCGCCGCCGCCTCCCGACGCGGTCGTGCTGCTCGAAGACGTCAACGAAGAGCCGTACCGCCTCGACCGGATGCTCACCGACCTGCTGCGGTCCGGGTGGTTCGACCAGGTCGCCGGGCTCGTCCTCGGCTCGTGGACGGGGTGCGGCGACCCGTCCGCCGTGCTCGCCGACCGGCTCGGCGGACTCGGTGTGCCGATCGTCGCCGACGCCCGGTTCGGGCACTGCGAGGGCCAGCTCACCGTGCCCCTCGGCGTGCCGGTCGAGGTCGACGGCGGCACCGGGGTGGTCACCGTCGTGACGTGAGCACCCCGGCGTCGCCGCCGTCGCTGTCACCTGACCCGGTCACCGGCTCCAGTCGCCGGTCCTCACCGGGTCCGGCCGTTCCCCCGGTCCGACGGTCACAGGCCGAACGCGAGCAGCACGTCGCCGCCGTCCGGGTTCGGGTACTCCGGCGAGTAGCCCGCCTGCACGTACACCATCCCGTCGGCCACGACCGCGCCACCGCCACCACCGGAGATCGTGCCGCCGCGACCCGGCAGGCCGTTGACGCCGGTGAAGTCCCGGATCGTGTCGTAGGTCCACAGCACCCGGCCGTCACGCGCCGAGTACGCCCGCAGCTTGCCGTCGTTGCCCCCCTCCCACACCAGGCCCGGACTGCTCGTCACCGCCGGGCCGTGGCCCAGCGTGCAGACCTCCGGGTGCGCCGCGGCGCCGCCGGTCGTGCAGCCGTCCGCCGGGTTCGGCGTCTCCCACAGCACGCGGCCCGTGGCCGGGTCCACCGCGAACACCGTGCCCGGGTCGGCGAAGTACGTCGCGATGTAGAGCCGGTGCCCGTCGTAGCTCGTGCCCCACTGGATGCCCGAGATGCCGCCGTTGGGCAGCGGCACGCCCAGCTGCCGACGCCACACCACCTCGCCGGTCGCCGCGTCGAACACGTGGTAGACGCCCATCTTCTGCCCGACCCCGACCAGCCGCCGCCCGTCGACGGTGAACAGGTTCGGCGTCGCGCCGATGTCGTAGTCCAACGCCGAGCCGTCCTTCAGGCCGGGGCAGTAGCCCTCCGGGTCGGGGCTGGTGCACAACCCGCGCCACGTGTCGGCTTTCGTGACCTGGTTGCGCCACTTCACCGCGCCCGTGCGGTGGTCCAGCGCCAGCAACGTGTCGAAGTCGCCCGCGCTGCCGGTGTAGTTCTGGCCGGTGCCGACGTACACCGTGCCGCTGCGCGGGTCGACCACCGGCGAGCTCCACACCCCGGCGCCCGACGGCTCGTACCGGGTCGCGCCACTGGGCCACGTCCCGACCGCCTGCGGTTCGGGCACGGTGTAGTGGCGCCACACCAGTTCGCCGGTGCGCGCGTCGAGGGCGTCGAGGTGGCCGCGGAACGTGCAGCACGGGTAGTTCGGGTCGTCGGTCCCGTCCGGGCTGGTGGCCGCGTTCTCACCGCTCGACGTGCCGACGTACACCTTCCCGTCGTGCACGATCGGTGAACTGGTCACCGTCGCCGCCGGGTGCGCGTCGACCTGCTCGGCCCACACCACCCGACCCGTGGCCTGGTCCAACGAGTAGACGAAGCCCCGGATGTCGCCGAAGTACACCCGCCCGCCCGACACCGACGGGCTGTCCCACGGGATTGCCGGCCGGGCGCCCGGAGCGATGCCGGAGAGGTCCGTCGTCCACACCTCCGCGCCGGTCTGCGCGTCCCGCGCGTGGAACTTCCCGTCCGGCCCGCCGAAGAACGCCACCCCGCCGACCACGGCGGGCTGGCTCCGCACCGGAGCCGCCGACTTCGGGAACGCGAACGCCCACTTCACCTTCAGCTTCGACACGGTGCGAGGCGTGATCCGCCACTCCGCCGCCGCGTACCGCGACCCGGACGCGTCCTTCGACCAGGTGACCCAGTCACCCGACCGCTCGGGCCGCCCCGGCGAGGCCGACGTGCCCCCTCCCCCGAGCAACGCCACCGCCGAAGCCGCCGCCACCAACGCCACTACCCGTTCAGAGATCGGCATTCCATCCCCCTGCCATCGTGGAAAGCCTCTCCACCGTGACAGCGGAACCCGACGACCACGAGCCACGAAAGGACCCGATCCCGTCGGGAGAAGGTCCACCCCGACCGAGCCGATCGGCTGATCCCGACCCACCCTCGACGGACTACCCTCCGCCGCCGACCCGACGGCCGGCACCACGGCCGCCGCCGCGTTCGGCGACCGGACCGACCCACGACCTGGTGACTCGATCCACGGCCCGACCGAAAGCTCGGACTGCCGTCGCGGAGGCGCAGGTCACCACCCTGCCGAGCGAC
>NZ_JBEOVG010000185.1:0-4980 GCF_040295345.1 Actinosynnema sp. NPDC002837 | reverse complement strand
GGTCGCTCGTGCCGACCGGCGTGATGCCACTGCTGCCGACCGCCGCCGTGCTCGCCCGCAAGGTGGAGATCGAGTGGAGCGACGGCGGGTCGTGGCCACGATCGGGCAGGGCCCGCCGGTCCGGTGCTACGCCACCCGCCGGTTCGAGGGCCCGGCGGCCGGTTTCGACTGCCGGAGCACGCGCAGCGCGAGCCCCGGGCGCATGAGCGCGGTCGGCGGGTCGACCAACCCGGCCACCCGGAGGAACGCCCGGGCGACCTGCGGGTCACGGGTGGCCGCGACCTGCACCTTCGGCATGTACGAGTTGCCCATCCGCGCCTTGAGCGGACGGGGCCCGACCACGTCGGGGTAGGCCAGGTCGCCGCCCGCGGCGATGTCCCACGGCGCGTCGAGCACCTTGGCGATGTCGGCGAAGAACGCCCGCGCCTGCGGCATCGTGCCCTGCCGCAGGTGCTCGCGCAGCGTCAGCGCCTGGAGCCCGGCGGTCGTCATGCCCTGCCCGTAGACGGGGTTGAAGGTGCACACGGCGTCGCCGAGCACCAGCAGGCCCGCCGGGAACCGGGGCATCCGCTCGTACCGCTTGCGGGCGTTCGCGGGGAACTGGAAGGACACCGGGTCGTCGAGCGGCTCGGCGTCGCGCACCGCCTCGTACACCTCGGGCACCGGCAGCGACTTGGCGAAGGCGAGGAACCCGTCCGGGTCGGTCGGGGCGTGGTCGCCGAAGATCCCGGTGAGCGACAGCGCCCAGCGGTCCTCGCCCACGATGGTGAGGAACCCGCCGCGCCGGTGGCCGGGGGTCGCGACCGGGTTGACCGACACGTCGCCGCCGAAGTGGTCCGACGACAGCGCGAACCGGCGGGTGCAGTAGGCGAGGCCGATCTTCACCCGCTCCTCCTCGACCCGCGGGTAGCCCGCGGACTCGAGCCAGGACGGGGTGCGCGAGCCGCGGCCGGTGGCGTCCACCACCAGGTCCGCGGTCACGGTCTCCGGGGTGCTGCCCTCGGCCCGCCGCTGGATCCGCGCGCCGACGACCCGGCTGTTGTCGGGCGAGAACACCGGCTCGACCACGTCGTGGCCCTCGACGAAGCGCACGTTCGGGATCGCGGCCACCCTGGTCCGCACGTGGTGCTCGAGCGTCGGCCGGTCGCCGCCCGCGACGAACAGCCCGGTCTCGACCGGCGCGAGCCGCTCGCCGTTGAAGTGCCAGCGCAGGTCACGGCCCATGTCGCCGACCTTCACCCCCGCGGCGCGCACGCCGTCGGTGAAGCCGGGGAACAGCTCGTCGAGCACGATGAGGCCGCGGGCGAGCAGGCCGTGCACGTGCCTGCCCTGCGGCACGCCCCGCCGCACCCCGGCCACGCCGACGAGCTCGTCCCGGTCCACGACCACCACTTCGGCGTAGGCCTCGGCGAGCACCCGCGCGGCGAGCATGCCCGCCATGCTGCCGCCCAGGACGAGCGCGCGGTCTCCGACCTTGTTGTCCATGCGCCGTCCTCAGCTCAGGAGTTCCGGTGCGCAGCGGTGAGCTTCTCCAACAGGGGCACGACGTCGTGCGTGCTCGGCGCGGACATCCACTCGTGGTGGACCCGTTTCGCGCCCTCGAGGTAGGAGGGGTTCGACACCACGTCGAAGATCTGCTTGCGGATGTCCTCGACGGACAGCTCCGCGCGGTTCATCGCGATGCCCGCCCCGCGCTCGGCCATGTACGGGCCGGTGATCGGCGACTCGATGCCCCACGGCTCGACCGGGATGATCTGCGGCACCGAGAGCGCCACCGCGGCCGCCCAGGTGCCGACGCCGCCGTGGTGGATGAGCGCCGAGCAGCTCGGCAGGAGCTGGTCGAGGGGGATGTACTCGACGGTGCGCACGTTGTCGGGGATCGGCTTGCCCTTGGGCAGCTGCGCCTCGTTGAGCGTGCCGACCAGCTCGACGTCCAACTCGGACACCGCTTCGAACATGTCGCCCACCAGGCCGTGGATCGCGGCCATGAGCTCCTCGTGACCGTTGCCGAACTGGCGCATCGACGCGCCGAGGCACAGCGCGATCCGCGGCCGCTCCGCCGGCCCGTACAGCCACTCGGGGACGGTGTCCGCGCCGTTGTAGGGCACCCAGCGCATCGACACGCGCGAGCGGTGGGTCGGCAGCCGCATCCCCTGCGGGGCCGGGTCGATCGTGATGTCCCCGAGCAGGAGGTCGTCGTCGACCTTGACGCCGTAGTGGTCGGCGAGCGGGGCCACGTACCGCTCCAGCGGATCGGGACCCAGGTCGACGCCGGGCAGGCTGTTGCGCTCCGCCCAGCGGTCCCTGGTCCACGCGAACATGTCGTGGCCCCAGAGCAGTCGCGCGTGCACGGCGCCGCTGGCCTTGGCGGCCACCGCGGCCGAGGGCCAGCACGGGTCCCAGATCACCAGGTCCGGGCGCCAGGCCTTGGCGAAGTTCACCAGGTCGGGCAACCCGGAGCGCTCCAGCGCCACCGCCGGGTCGGTCGGGTGGAAGTTCCACACGCAGGGCAGCATGAACTGGCGGAAGTGCTCCCACGGGTAGCGGTCGGCCGGGTCGTCGCTGGTGAGGACCTCGGTCAGCGGGGACAGCTCGTCGGCGGCGGCCCACAGGTCGGGGTTGCCGGCGCCCATGGGCGGCAGCATCCGCTCCTGGTCGCCGATCGACACGGCGGAGAGCCCTGCGGCGGCGATCTGCTTGGCTATCAACGCGGTCGAGGCCACCCGCACCTCGTGCCCGGCGGCCTTGAGCGCCCAGGCCAGCGAGACGGACGGGTGCAGGTGTGCCGTTGCCGGCCACACCGCGAACAGGACGCGCATCAATGCTCCTCAGCCGTTGATCGTGCCGTTCGTTGACGGGCGGGCCACGTGCCACCTGCCACCGCGCCGCCTGACGGCGAATCGCCGGTGCGGCGCGAGAGTCCGTTCTGGACCGGGTCCACAGTGGCGCCTGGGCACCATCCTGTGCTGCCGCGGCACCGCACGGCATCTTCGTTGTTGCCCTCTTCGCTGCGGTTGTCCGCACTCCTGAAGAAGTCCCGGATGTCCGATTCGGCAAGGCTGGGATGTCGTGTGCCCAAAAGGGAAGGAAGAATCGTGACCTCCACACAGCGGATCGACGTTTCGGCTGATCCAGTCGGGACGGACGGCGCCGTGCCGAGGCGGACGAGCCTGTGGCGGCGACCGTGGATGGTGCCGTTGGCACTCCTCGTCGCGGCGTTCCTCTTCATCTCCCTACCGGTGTACGTGACGTTGGACCCCGCGCGGTCCCGGATCGCACTGTCCGAAGGCTTCCCGCTGCACTACCCGTTCTTGGTGGCGCACATAGCTTTCGGCACGGTCGCGATGGTGACGGTGGTGCTTCAGGTGTGGCCTTGGTTGCGGCGTCGGCACCCTGTCGTGCACCGGTGGAGCGGGCGGTTGTACGTGTTCGCCGGCGTCCTCCCGTCCGGCCTGCTCGCGCTGGTCATCACGCCGTTCGCCGTGGGGCCGGTGGGCAACGCGGTCGGCGGGATTCTGTGGCTCGGCACGACGATCGCCGGCTACCGGATGGTGCGGCAGCGGCGTTACGCTGAGCACCGGCGGTGGATGATCTACAGCTTCGCGTTGTGCCTGCAGATCATCGAGGGTCGGGTCATGGTCATCGCGGCGCCCGCGTTTCCCGGCTTCACCCCGGACGCCTTGCCGCCGATCCTCGAGGCCGCCAGCTGGATCGGGATCGTCATCAACCTGCTGATCGCGCAGTGGTGGCTGGAGCGGACAGCGAACCGGCGGCGCCGCGTCGCCGTCACCAACAGGCAGAGGTGAGGGACATGAAGGCAGCGGTCATCCCCGGACCGGGACTGGAATGGGAACTGCGTGAGGTTCCCACGCCCACCCCGGGCCCCGGCCAAGTGTTGATCAAGGTGCACGCGTCGGGCGTCTGCTTCAACGACGTGCTGGCCACGCAGGGCGTGCTCCCGTTCCCCGCGGTGTCCCCGGCGGTCACCGGGCACGAACCCGTCGGCGAGGTCGTCGCGGTCGGGCCCGGCGTGACGTCCCGGGAGGTCGGGGACCGGGTCGGCACCACCTGGGTGCAGGCCGGCTGCGGACGCTGCGGGTACTGCAAGCTCGACTTACCGGTGACCGGGCAGACCGCGCTGAACTGCACCGCGCCGGTGGTCACCGGGTTCACCGTCGCGGGCGGGCACGCCGAGTACGTGGTCGCCGCCGCGGCGGCGACCGTGCTCCTGCCCGACGGCCTCTCCTACGAGCACGCCGCCCCCGTGATGTGCGCGGGGTACACGGCGTGGAGCGCGCTGCGGCAGGCGGATCCGCAGCCGGGTGAGCGGGTCGCGGTGCTCGGCATCGGCGCGGTCGGTCACCTCGCGCTGCAGTTCGCCAAGGCGTGCGGCCACGACACGGTCGCCGTCACGCACTCGCCCGACAAGCACGCGCTCGCGCGCGAACTGGGTGCGGACGTGGTGGTCGGCACCGGCGCCGAGCTGGCCGAGGCGGGTGGCGCGGACGTGGTGCTGGCGGTGGGCAGCTCCTACCGGGCCGCGTCGGACAGTCTGCTCGGCCTGCGTCCGGACGGCCGCCTGGTGCTCACCGGGTTCGACAACTCGCAGGGCTTCGACCTGGCGCCGAACCCGATGCAGCCGTTCTTCACCCAGCGGCACCGCATCATCGGCTCCACCCACAACGGCCTGCCGTACCTGCGTGAGGCGTTGGACCTGGTGGCGGGCGGCGCGGTGACGCCGAAGGTCGAGGTCCACGACGCGTCGGAGGCCGCCAAGGCGGTCGGCCGGGTGGCCGCGGGGGAGGTGCGCTTCCGCGCGGTTCTGCGCTTCTGAGGGCACAGGCGGAACGGGTGGCGGGGGGGGGGGGGGCGGCCCGCCCGCCGGCCCCCCGGGCGCCGCGCCCGCCCGCCCCGCCCCCCCCCCCCACGCCGCGTCCACCAGGGCGCCGCTGGAAGTGCACCCACCCACCGCCGACCCCG
>NZ_JBEOVG010000184.1:0-5248 GCF_040295345.1 Actinosynnema sp. NPDC002837 | reverse complement strand
CCGGGGCGGGCGCCCCCCCGGCGCGACACTTTCGCGCGTGTCAGGACTGCGCGAACGCAAGAAGCTCGCCACCCGGACGGCGTTGGCCGACGCCGCCCTGCGGCTGTGCGTGGAGCACGGTCTCGACGGGGTGACCGTCGAACAGGTGGCCAACGAGGCGGGTGTCTCGCTGCGCACGTTCTTCAACTACTTCTCCTCCAAGGAGGAGGCGGTGGTCGCGGGTGACGTCGCCACGGCCGCCGCGTTCGTCCACGCCTTCGCCGACCGGCCCGGGGACGAGCCGGTGCTGCCGGCGTTGCGGGCGGCCCTGGTCGACGTCGTGCCCGACCGGATCGACCCGGAACGGGTGGCGCAGCTGCGCGCGCTGCGCCGCACCCCGGCCCTGCTGCCGCACCAGATCGCCGCGTTCGCCGTGCAGGAACGGGAACTCGCCGCCGTCGTCGCCGCACGGGTCGGCGTCGACCCGGCCACCGACCTCTACCCGGTGATGTTCGCGGCCACCGTGATGGCGACCCTGCGGGTGGTCGTCGGCTGGTGGCTGGACGCCGCCGAACGGCCCGAGCTGTCCGAGCTGATCGACGTGATGATCGACCGGCTGGACGTGGGTTTCGCCGCGGTCCACCCCGGCGGGCACTGAGCCCATGCCGGCGCCAGGCGGCCGGTGGGATTTCCGGCCGAACGGCGCGCGGTCAGTCGCCGACGGTGATGGGCTTGGCGTCGACCGGGTCGATCGTGGTCACGTCCGCCATGCCGCAGGCGTTCAGCAAATCGGCGCGCTTGCCCGCATCCGCGTATTCCTGGCCGAAGTGGAATGGCAGCACGTACTTCGGTCGGGTGGCCGCCACCAATTCGCCGAGGTCCTCGGCCGTCATGTGGCCCCGGCGGTGGATGCTCTCGCCCACGTCGCTCGTCAAGCCGAACGCCTCACCGATCAGGACGTCGCAGCCCGCGAAGTCGTGCTGGTGCGAGGGCACTGGGCCCGTGTCGGCGGTGAACCCGACCCTCGCCCGACCGGTTTCGACCACGACGCCGTAGCACGGCACCGGGTGGTCGGTCCGCACGAGGCGCATCCTCAGCCGGCCGCCCAGCGCGACGGGTTCCTCGGCGCACTCGACCCACGCGAGGTCGAACGCCCGCTCGGGGTACTGGACCTGCAACAAGTCCTTGAGCCCGGCCAGGATCGCCGGGTGCCCCACGACGGTGAGCTTGAGCAGCGGGACGTCACCCTCCCGGTTGAGCAGGCTGCGGGTGAACACGAAGTTGGCGAATCCGCCGACGTGGTCGGAGTGCAGGTGCGACACGTACACGTGCGTGACGTCGGTCGGTGACAGCCCGGCGGCTTGCAGCCTGCCGACCGGGTCGACACCGACGTCGAGCATCACCGCCGCGTCGTCCACGGCTAAGTGGAACGACGTGGTCGGGCCTGCGCTCGAATTGGACCAATGGCCCAAGGTGGTCACTTGAATATCGTTCGTCACGGGTAGCCTCACTTCATCCGACTATGTCGGTCACGGCACGACCGGTCTTCCCGGGCCGGTCGTGCGCAATGACCCCGGATTGTCCTTTGTGGTCACCGCCGAGATATTTCGGCCGCCACGACGGATGAGGCCGAAATCGCGGTCTGCCCACGCCGGAGAATGCCCGTCACGAAAGTTGGTCAAACGCCGCCGTGCGCCCGTGCGGTCACTGGGCGTCCCAGGTGATCGGGAGCGCGTGCACGCCGTAGACGAGCATGTCGTCGCGCATCGGCACGTCGGCCGCGGGCACGGCCAGCCGCAGTCCGGGCAGCCTGCTCAGCAGGCCGGTGAACCCGGCCACCATCTCGACCCGGGCCAGCTGCTGGCCCAGGCACTGGTGCACGCCGTGCCCGAACGCCAGGTGCGGCCCGCGCGCCCGGGTCACGTCCAGCTCGTCGGGCCGGGGGTAGTGGTACGGGTCGCGGTTGCCGGCGGGCACGGAGACCAGCACCGTCGAGTCGGCCGGCACGACCTCGCCCGCGATCTCCACCTCCGCCAGCGTGGTGCGGACGACTCCGAGGTGGACGATCGACAGGTAGCGCAGCAGCTCCTCGACCGCGCCGCCGATCAACGTCGGGTCGGCGTGCAGGGCGGCGAGCTGCTCGGGGTGCTCCAGCAGCGCGAACGTGCCCAGCGCCAGCATGTTGGCCGTCGTCTCGTGGCCCGCGACCAGCAGCAGGTTCGCCATGCCGATCAGCTCGTCGTCGGTGAGCGTGGGGTCGGCTTCGATCAGGCCGGACAGCATGTCGTCGGTCGGCTTGGCGCGCTTGGCGCGCACGAGGTCGTGCATGAAGGCGCGCAGCTCGTCGGCGAGCCGCATCATCTCGGCCACGGGCAGGTCCAGGCGCAGCAGCTTCCCGGTGCGCTCCTGGAACTCGTCGCGGTCGGCGTACTCGACGCCGAGCAGCTCGCAGATCACCAGTGACGGCACCGGCAGCGCGAAGGCCCGCACCAGGTCGGCGCCCGGTCCGGCGGCGATCATCGCGTCGAGGTGGTCGTCGACGATCCGCTGGATGCGCGGCTCGAGCTGACGCATCCGCCGCACGGTGAACTGGCCCGTGAGGAGCTTGCGGTAGCGGGTGTGCTCGGGCGGGTCCATGGTGATGAAGCTGCCCGCCCGCGCCCGCTTGTCGGTCAACCGCGCGCGGATCGGCTGGGGCAGCTTCTCCAGGACGCGGCGGCTGCGGAACCGGTCCGAACTCAGCCGCGGGTCGCCGAGCAGGGTGCGGGCCAATTCGTGGCTGGTGACGACCCACACCGGGTCGCCGTCGAGCATGGTCACCCGGTGCACCGGCCCCTGCTCGCCGAGGCGGGTCAAGGCCGCCGGCGGGTTGAACGGGCCGGCGTCACGCCGGGTGAGCTCGGGCGGCAGGGGAACGGTCGGCCGGCCGGTGGAGGGGCGTTTCTCCTGGGAAGCGGTGGTCATCGACGGTCCGTTCCCGACCCGGCGTGACCGGGCCGCTGCTCGGTGTGGTGGGCGTGACCCACGGTACCAAAACGTGCACGCTGTGCAGCTTTTCGATGTAAC
Organism: Actinosynnema sp. NPDC002837; assembly: GCF_040295345.1. Taxonomy (NCBI): domain Bacteria; kingdom Bacillati; phylum Actinomycetota; class Actinomycetes; order Pseudonocardiales; family Pseudonocardiaceae; genus Actinosynnema; species Actinosynnema sp. NPDC002837. The sequence goes on along the minus strand of NZ_JBEOVG010000184.1, from coordinate 2,203 downwards.
TCAGTGCACAACGAGAAAACTTGCACGTCGTGCAAGTTTGGGTGATAGTTGTATGTGGCAAGCAATGCGGAGAGACAGGGGGACGGCATGGACGCCGTCGCGCGGGAGCTGGAAGACCGGGTGCGCGACCTGCTGAGGGTCGTGCGGATGGTCAGGCAGCGGCACCACGCGCTGCCTCCCGGCCTGATCGGCACGCTCGGCCTGATCGCCCGCGCCGGCGTGGAACCCACCGGGTGCCACGCCAAGGAACTGGCCGCCAGCGCCGGGCTCGACCCGTCCACGGTGAGCCGGGCGGTGGCCGCGCTGGTCGCGAACGGCCTGGTCGAACGGCGGGCCGACCCCGACGACGGCCGCGCCAGCATCCTCGTGGTGACCGAACGCGGTCACGCCGAGCTGGCCGCCGCCCGCGACTGGTACGACCGGCTGCTCGGCCGCGCGCTCGCCCACTGGAGCCCTGAAGAGGTCCAGGCGCTGACCACCTCCCTGGGGCGCCTGACCATTGACGTCGAAGGAGCCCTCGGCTCCACCTTGGAGGCCGCGCGATGAGCGCACCCGCCACCGCCAACGGCACGATGAGCCACCGCCAGGTCCTGGAGGCCCTGAGCGGTCTGCTGTTGGTGCTGTTCGTCGCGATGCTCAGCGGCACCGTCGTCTCGACGGCGTTGCCGCAGATCATCGGCGCGCTCAACGGTTCGCAGACCCAGTACACCTGGGTGGTCACCGCGACCCTGCTGACCGCGACCGCCACCACCCCGGTCTGGGGCAAGCTCGCGGACCTGTTCGACAAGAAGACCCTGGTCCAGGTCGCCATCGTGATCTTCGTGGTGGGCTCGGTGCTCAGCGGCTTCGCGCAGGGCGCGGGCCAGCTCATCGCGGCACGCGCGTTCCAGGGCATCGGCGTCGGTGGTCTGCAGGCGCTGGTGCAGGTGGTGATCGCGGCGATGATCCCGCCACGCGAGCGCGGCCGGTACAACGGCTACCTCGGCGGCGTGATGGCGTTGGCCACGGTCGGCGGGCCGCTGCTCGGCGGCCTCATCGTGGACACCTCGTGGCTGGGTTGGCGCTGGTGCTTCTTCATCGGCGTGCCGGTCGCGGTGATCGCGTTGTTCGTGCTCCAGGCCACGTTGAAGGTGAAGACGGTCCGGCGCGAGGACGTGAAGATCGACTACCTGGGCGCGAGCCTGATCGCGGTCGGCGTGAGCGTGCTGCTGGTGTGGATCTCGTTCGTGGACGGCTCGTTCGCGTGGCTGTCGTGGCAGAGCTTCGCCATGGTCGGCGCGTCGGTGGCGCTGCTGGGCGGCGCGGTCGCGGTCGAGGCGCGTGCGGCGGAACCGGTGGTGCCGCTGGGGATCGTGAAGCAGCGCACGACGGCGTTGGCGATCCTGGCCAGCGTGGCGGTGGGCATGGCGATGTTCGGCGGCGCGGTGTTCCTCGGCCAGTACTTCCAGATCGGCCGCGGCTACAGCCCGACCGAGGCAGGCCTGCTCACCATCCCGATGATGGTCGGCGTGCTCGGCGCGTCCATCGTGTCCGGGCGGCTGATCACCAAGACCGGCCGGGTCAAGCCCTACATCGTGGTGGGCGCGGCGACGCTGGTGCTCGGGTTCCTCGCGCTCGGGCAGATCGACCACGACACGTCGCTGGTGCTGGTCGGCGGCGCGATGCTGCTGGTGGGCGTCGGTGTCGGCATGAGCATGCAGAACCTGGTGCTCGCGGTGCAGAACACGGTGCCGTTGAAGGACATCGGCGCGGCCAGCTCCACCATCGCGTTCTTCCGGTCGCTCGGCGGCACGATCGGCGTGTCGGTGCTGGGCGCGGTGCTGGCCCGGCGGGTGGAGGAGCACATCACCCGCGACCTGACCGCGGCGGGCATCCCCGCCGGCGGCGCGGGCGGCGGCAACCTCAACCTGAACGTGCTGCCGGACGCGGTGCAGCACATCGTCCGCAACGCCTACGGCGACGCCACCGGCCACATCTTCCTGATCTCGGCGGCCATCGCGGTGATCGGCGTCATCGCGGCCCTGCTGCTCAAGCCGGTCACCCTGCGCTCCAGCCTGGACCTGGCGGAGGAGAAGCCCGAGGTGGCGGCGAGCGCCTGACGACGGGACAGCGGTCGGGGGGGGGGGGGGGGTGAACGCCCCCCCCCCCCCCCCCCCGCCCCGGCGGGTTGGGGGTAACCCCTGGGGGAGGGGGCAACCCCCCC
>NZ_JBEOVG010000183.1:0-5272 GCF_040295345.1 Actinosynnema sp. NPDC002837 | reverse complement strand
CCCCAACCTGGGGCGCCTGCTCGCCCACGTGCTGTTAGCACGGTGGGTGGGGGGGGGGGGGGGGGGGGGGGGGGCCCCCCCCCCGGCCGCGTCAGCCGAGCCACTCCGGGCGCAGCGGCATGTGCGAGGTGGTGCCGTCCAGCTTCACGCCCAGCACCTGGTGCAGCTGGATGTTGTTGCGCTCGAAGCCCAGCCGGGACGCGGCCAGGTACAGCCGCCACACCCGCGCCCGGCCGAGACCCACCTCGGTCACCGCGTCGTCCCAGTGCTTCTCCAGGTTGTCGCACCACGCCGCCAGCGTCATGGCGTAGTGCTCGCGCAGGTTCTCCTCGTGCCGCACCTCGAACCCGGTGTCGTGCATCAACGACACCAGGTGGCCCGGCCCGACCAGCTCGCCGTCGGGGAACACGTACCGGTTGATGAACCCGCCGGTCCGCGCCGGCTGCCTGTTGTCCGGCCGGGTGATGCAGTGGTTGAGCAGCCGCCCGCCCGGCTTGAGCTTGCCGTACAGCGACCGGAAGTACGCCGGCAGCTTGGCCTTGCCGATGTGCTCGGTCAGGCCGATCGAGCTGACCGCGTCGAACCCGGTCTCCCGCACGTCGCGGTAGTCGAGGTAGCGCACCTCGGCCAGGTCGGACAGCCCGGCCTCCACGATGGCCTTCTGCGCCCACTCCGCCTGGTTGCGCGACAACGTCACGCCGAGCGCCTTCACGCCGTACTCGCGCGCGGCGTGCATGACCATCCCGCCCCAGCCGCAGCCGACGTCCAGCAGCCGCATGCCCGGCTTCAGCCCCAGCTTGCGCGCCACCAGGTCGTGCTTGGCGAACTGCGCCTCCTCCAAGGTGGACCCCGCGGTCGGGTACACGGCGCACGTGTACGCCATGGACGGTCCGAGGACCCACTCGTAGAACGTGTTCGACACGTCGTAGTGGTGGGCGATCGCCTCGCGGTCGCGCGCCTTGGAGTGCCGCAGGCCGCGCAACCGGCGCTCCTGCGGCGGCACCTCGATCCTCGTGCCCAGCCGGGTCCGCCCGAGCGTGGCCAGCAGCTCCACCCGCTCGCCCCACGGCACCTCGCGCAACGAGATCTCGGACAGCTGCTTCAACGCCCCGTACACGTCACCGATGATCTCCAGGTGCCCGGTCACGTACGCGCGCGCCAGACCCAGCTCACCCGGCGCCGACGCCAGGTACGACAACGCCTCCGGTGTGCGCACCTCGATGCTCACACCCGCGTCGGCCGGCCCCGCGTGGCTGCCGTCGTACGCGCTGAACCGCACGGACGCGCCACCTCCGACCGCCCGCTGGAACACCTCCGCCAACCGCATTGGCCCCGGCTCCCTTCACCTACGGAGAACACACTTGGCGTACAAATCGGGCAGCCGGCCCGCCGGGTCGTACCGCTTCTTCAGGTCCTGGTACGTCGGGCCGTTGTAGTTGTCCCAGAACTCCTCCTCGCCGTAGTAGGAGTCGGAGTACAGGGACTTGTGCCCGCCCAGCTCGGTGACCTTGTCCTCGATCAGCCGGTTCCGGCTGCCCAGCTCCTCGTCGGGCCGCAACGGCACCGTCGACCAGAAGCCGACGTTGACGTACAGCACGTCCGGGTCCATCGGGTACAGCGGCCAGACCGTCCGGCTCCCGTCCGACCGGGCCCTCAGCCGCACCGGGCACAGCCACACCGGGCTGATGCCGATCTCCCGGTGGAAGAAGTCCAGGAACTCGGCGAGCCGGTCCACCGGGATCTCCACGTCCTGGATCACCGGCTCCTGCACCGCCTTGCTCAGCCGGTCGGACAGCTTGTGCCGCCGGTCCCACGCGACCACCTTGCGGTACACGTCCGACCGCAGGTACCGCTTGGGCACCAGCCGCCGCACGACCGGGTGCTGCACGCCGAACGCGCGTGAGCACCAGAACCAGTCGGTGTCCCACCGCCACAGGTAGTCGCGCACGGTCAGGTAGTCGACGTCGCGCCGCTGGATGGACCGGTAGTAGATCTGGTTGCCGGTGTAGTCCGAGGTGAACGGCGCGGTGGCGGACCAGTTGGCCAGCGTCACGTACTGCTCGGTGCCGGAGAACACCGTCCCGTCGACGAAGTCGACCGGTTCGCCCTGGTAGGAGCCGTCGGCGCAGACCTCGGCGAGCATCCGGGCGCACTCGCCCGCGTCGGCGAACGGCACGTGCCGCAGCCGCACGTACGGCTTCACCGGCTCCAGCTCGATCTCCAGCCGCAGGGTGTAGCCGAGCGTGCCGTAGGAGTTCGGGAACCCGTGGAAGAGGCCGCCGTGGACATCGTCCCGGGGGTGCGTGGTGACGACCTCGCCGTCGCCCGTCATCACTTCCAGCTCGCGCACGGACTCGTGCGGCAGGCCGTTGCGGAACGAGCTGGACTCGATGCCCAGACCCGCCACGGCGCCGCCCAGCGTGATCGTCTTGAGCTGCGGCACGACCAGCGGCATGAGGCCGTGCGGCAGGGTGGCGTCGACCAGGTGCTCGTAGGTCGTCATGCCCTGGACCTGCGCGGTCCGCGCGGCGGCGTCCACCGACAGGACCCGGTTGAACCGGGCCACGTCGAGGCCGCCGGACTGGTCGGCGCGGAACCGGAAGAGGTTCGACGTGGACTTGGCCAGGCGCACCGGCGCGCCCGCCGGGATCGCCGCGTACTGGCCGCGCAACGCGGCCACGGCCCGCTCGTGGTCGGTCTCCTGCCCCTGCCGGTGATCCGTCACGGCACCGACGTTAGGCCGCCGGAGCTTGATCAGCACCCCCAAATTTCACACCCCTCCAAGTTACCGACGGGTAGTACGCTAGGCGGTTATGACGCACGCCACTCATGAGGTGACCAACCAGGTCCCGCCGCTGGAAGGGCACGACGTCTCCGCCGACCCGACGCTGCTGGACGGCCTGCGGCGCGGCGGCGCGGAGTGGGCCGAACCCGAGGTCCGCGCGCTCGGCGTGCTCGCGGGCACGCCGCACGTCCAGGACCTGGGGCGGCTGGCCAACGCGCACCCGCCCGTGCTGCACACCCACGACCGGTACGGGCACCGGGTCGACGAGGTCGAGTTCCACCCCGCCTGGCACGAGCTCATGGAAACGGCGGTCGCCAACGGCCTGCACGCGGCGCCGTGGCGGGACGAGCGGCCGGGCGCGCACGTCGCCCGCGCGGCCAAGTTCTACGTGTGGAGCCAGGCCGAGGCGGGCCACGGTTGCCCGATCTCGATGACCTACGCGGCCGTGCCCGCGCTGCGCGCGACGCCCGCGCTGGCCGAGCGGTTCGAGCCGCTGCTGGCGTCGCGGGAGTACGACTTCGGCTTGCGCCCGCCGTCGTCCAAGCGGGGCCTCATCGCGGGCATGTCGATGACGGAGAAGCAGGGCGGCTCGGACGTGCGGGCGAACACCACGCGTGCCGTGCCCGTCGGCGACCACTACCTGCTGACCGGGCACAAGTGGTTCACGTCCGCGCCGATGTCGGACCTGTTCCTGACCCTGGCGCAGGCGCCGGGCGGCCTGTCGTGCTTCGTGCTGCCGCGCGTGCTGCCGGACGGGACGCGCAACGCGATGTTCCTGCAGCGGCTCAAGGACAAGCTCGGCAACAAGTCGAACGCCTCGGCGGAGCTGGAGTACGACGGCGCGGTCGGCTGGCTCGTCGGCGAGGAGGGCCGGGGCGTGCGGACCATCATCGAGATGGTCAACATGACCCGGCTGGACTGCGTGCTCGGGTCGGCGTCCGGGATGCGGCTGGGGTTGACGCAGGCCACGCACCACGCGGCGCACCGCAAGGCGTTCGGCGCGTACCTGGTCGACCAGCCCGCGATGCGCAACGTGCTGGCGGACCTGGCGGTGGAGTCGGAGGCGGCGACCACGGTGGCGTTGTGGCTGGCCGGCAACCGGAGCAGGCTGGGGCTCGCGGTGAGCAAGTACTGGGTGTGCAAGCGGGCCCCGGCGCACGCCGCCGAGGCGTTGGAGTGCCTGGGCGGCAACGGGTACATCGAGGACTCGGGGATGCCGCGGCTGTTCCGCGAGTCGCCGCTGATGTCCATCTGGGAGGGTTCGGGGAACGTGGCGGCGTTGGACGCGCTGCGCGCGCTCGGGCGTTCGCCGGAGGCGGTGGCGGAGTTCTTCGGCGAGCTGGACGCGGCGCGCGGGGCCGACCGGCGGTTGGACGCGGCGGTCGACGGGCTGAAGGACGAGCTGACCGACGTGGCCGACCTGGAGGTGCGGGCGCGGCGGCTGGTGGAGCGGATGGCGTTGGCGTTGCAGGGCGCGTTGCTGGTGCGGTACGGGCACCCGGCGGTGGCGGACGCGTTCTGCGCGTCGCGGCTGTCCGGTGACTGGGGCGTGGCGTTCGGCACGCTGCCGCGCGGCGTCGACTTCGGGGCGATCGTGGAGCGGGGGTTGCCGAAGCCGTGAGCGCCGTCCGGGTTGAGCGGTCGGGACCGGTGTTCACCGTCCTGCTGGACCGGCCGGCCGTGCGCAACGCGGTGGACGGGCCGACCGCGCACACGTTGACCGAGGTGTTCCGCGAGTTCGACGAGGACCCGACCGCGTCGGTGGCCGTGCTGCACGGTGAAGGCGGCACGTTCTGCTCGGGGGCCGACCTGAAGGCGTTGGGCACTGCCCGGGGCAACGACCCCGCGTCACCGTCCGGCCCGATGGGTCCGACGCGGTTGCGGCTGTCGAAGCCGGTGATCGCCGCCGTCGCCGGGCACGCGGTGGCGGGTGGCTTGGAGCTGGCCCTGTGGTGCGACCTGCGGGTGGCGGAGGAGGACGCGGTCTTCGGGGTGTTCTGCCGCCGGTGGGGCGTGCCGTTGATCGACGGCGGGACGGTGCGCCTGCCGCGGCTGATCGGCACGTCCCGCGCCATGGACCTGATCCTGACCGGCCGCCCGGTCCCCGCCGACGAGGCGCTGGCCATCGGCCTGGTCAACCGCGTCGTGCCGCCGGGCACGTCCCGTTCGGCGGCGGAGGCCCTGGCCCTGGAGCTGGCCGCGCTCCCCCAGCTGTGCCTGCGCCAGGACCGCCTCTCCGTCCTGGAACAGGAGTCCCTCCCCGAAGCGGACGCCCTGGCCAACGAGCTGGCCCACGGCGAACTCTCGCTGACCGAGGTGGAACAGGGCCTCCGCCGGTTCCACTCGACCCAAGGCCGCCACCACCGCCCCTGACCCGCGTGTCCTACCTCCAGCCCGCGTGTCCGACGCGAACGTCGGACACGCGCAGGCTGGGTCAGGCGGCAGGCGGGCGGCCCCGTTCGCGGGCGATCAGCATCTTCGGCACCG
>NZ_JBEOVG010000182.1:0-5352 GCF_040295345.1 Actinosynnema sp. NPDC002837 | reverse complement strand
CCCGTCGCGCTCCAGCGCCTGCAACGTCTGCGCGAGCATCTTCTCGCTGATCCCGGTCACCCGCCCTGATTCCCGACGATCGAGAAGCGTGATCGCCGGGAATGAGGACGCGAACGACCGACGCGACCTCGCGGGTGGTGGTGAGGCGCGAGTGGTGGCCCCGGGCTGGTCGAGCCCGGGGGCACCCGCTCACCGCAGGCCGGCGTCCACGGCGTTGATCAGGGTGCCGTTGGCGGTGTCGCCGGACATCTCCCAGATCATCGCGCCGAGCAGGCCGCGCCGCTTGAGCCACGCGGTCTTCTTCTGGATCGCCCACACGTCGTCGAACGTCCACCACTGCCCGCCGTTGCCGGTGAAGCAGGACGTCGCCACGGCGGTCTCGTCGTGGTGCACCGCGCAGCCGGGCACGCTCGCCAGCAGGTTCGAGTAGCCGCGCGTGCCCGCCTCCTCGGCGAACTGACCCGGCGCGGCGCCGGTGGCCGACTGCCACTCGCCGTTCTTCGCGCCGGCCTGGACGCCCTGCCAGCCGCGGCCGTAGAACGCCAGCCCGATGGTGATCTTGCGCGGGTTCACGCCGACCGAGGTGTAGGCGTTCACCGCGTTCTCCACGCTGAAGTGGAACGAGTAGGGGTCGTCCACGTCGGCGTAGAGGTTGCCCTGGTGGCCGGTGCGGTTGGGCTCCCACGAGTTGTCGCTGCCCGCGCCGTGGAAGTCGTAGCCCTGCACGTTGAAGACGTCCAGGGACTTCGCCACCTGTGGCAGGTCCCACCCGGCGTCGATCTTCGCCGGGTCGGCTGGGGTGAACGCGGTCAGGTCGTACCGCCTGCCGGTCTCCCGGCTCAGCTCGTCGAGCTGCCGGCGGAACTCGTCGATCAGCAGCGTGTTGTTCTGCTTGTCGTTCGGCCCGATGTGGTTGCCCGCGTGCCCCTCCGCGCCCGGCCACTCCCAGTCGAGGTCGATGCCGTCGAAGATGCCCGCCGCCGTGCCGGGGCCGCCGGCCGCGTTGTAGACGGGCAGGTTGCCCCTGATGTAGACGTCCAGGCAGGACTTGACGAACTTCTTGCGCGCCGCGTCCGTGGCCGCGACGTCGGAGAAGTACTTCGAGTAGGTCCACCCGCCCAGCGAGATCAGCACCTTCAGGTGCGGGTGCTTGGCCTTGAGCTTGCGCAGCTGGTTGTAGTTGCCGCGCAACGGCTCCCAGCCGGTGTCGCCGACGCCGTCCACCGACTGCGCCGCGCTGAACGGCCTGCTGTAGTCGGCTTCCGCGTCACCCGCGCCGTCGCCCTGGTTCGGGTCCTGCGGGTCGGGTGAGGTGCCCTTGGTGACGCCGTGCAGGCAGGTCAGGTTGACCGGGTCGATGTTGCCGAACGCGTAGTTCAGGTGCGTCAGCTTCGCCGCCGTGCCGCTGGTGTCGAGGTTCTTCACGAAGTACTGCCGGCCGTAGATGCCCCACTGCACGAAGTACCCGACCCGCGCGTACCCGTCGACGATGTCCGAGGTCGACACCGTGACGGCGTTGCCCGGCCCCGACACGTTGTCGTACAGGTCCCGGGCGCGGACGGTGAAGGTGTAGGCGGTGGACGGCGACAGGCCGTCGACGCGCGCCGTCGTGCCGGTGACGGTCGCCTTCAGCGCGGCGCCCTGGTAGACGTCGTAGTTGGCCACGCCCCGGTTGTCGGTGGCCGCGTCCCAGCTCAGCGTGATGCTGCCGGCGTCCTTCGCGGTGCTGCGCAGGTTGGTCGGCGCGGTCGGCGGCTGGGTGTCGTCGGCCGGGTTGTTCGTGGTCACGGCCAGCACGTTCGACGCGGTGGACAGCGTGCCCTTGGTGTCCTTGGCCTTGACCGTGAAGGCGTAGGCGGTGTTCGGGGTGAGGCCGGTGACGGTGGCGCTCGTGGACGTGACCGCGGTGGCCAGGGTGGCGCCGTTGTACACCTCGTACCCGGCGACGGGGAGTGAGCCGGGTGCCGAGGCGGTCCACGCCAGGGAGACGGTCTTGGTGGTCCGCACCGGCGAGTGCAGGTTGGCGGGCGGGGTGGGCGGTGTGTCGGGCGTGCCGTCGCAGTTGGCGTTGTTCACCCGGCAGGTGACCGGCTCGGCGGCCCGGCTGAGGGTGAACGTCGGGCTGTACGGCTCGGTGGAACGGCGGGCGCCCACGCTGCGGTTGTAGTGCACCGGGTTGAGCGTGACGGCGTTGCCGGTCTGGCTGATCGTGGCGTGCTGCGCGCCGCTCGCCGTGACGCCGGCGGGCAGGGTGAAGGTGATCGACCAGTCGGCGAGCACCGCGTCGGTGTTGTTGTTGACCACGAACTTGCCGGTGGAACCGGTGAGGCTGAAGTCGGCCGTGGTCGGCGCGGGCGGCGGTGGCGGGGGTCCGCTGCCGTCGCAGTTCGCGCCGTTGACCGCGCAGGACGTCGGGTCGACGGCCTGGCTGAGGGTGAACGTCGGGCTGTACGGGTCGGTGGTGCGGCCCGGCTGGATGGTGCCGATGTAGAACGCGGGCGTCAGGGTCACCCGCGTGCCGGTCTGGGTGGTGGTGGCGTGCTGCGCGCCGCTGACGGTGACGCCCGCGGGCAGGTCGAACTTGATCGACCAGCCGGAGACGGCGGCGGTCGTCGGGTTGGCGACCACGAACGTGCCGGTGGCGCCGGTCCTGCTGAACGTGGCGGTCAAGCCGGTCGCGGCGGCGGCCGGTGCGGACAGCGCTGCGGTGGCCAGGAGGAAGGCCAGGAGTGCGGTGAACGGTCGGCGCATCAGGGTGTGCCTCTCGAGTACGGGGACAGTCGAGAACCACGGCGGCCTGGTCGTGCCGGTCTTTTCCGGGACGCTGCCGAAGGTAGGTCGTGCGGCGGTCGTTGACAATGGGTCTAGACCAATTGCGTCCGTTCAGCCGTGTGGCGCGAAGCGCAGGCGGGTGCCGGGCCCGGCCTGCCCGAGCAGCGGGAGGACGTGCGCGGCGACCACGCCGATCACCGGGTAACCGCCGGTCGTGGGGTGGTCGGCGAGGAACACCACGGGCCGACCGTCGGCCGGCACCTGCACCGCGCCGGTCACCAGGCCTTCGCTCGGCAGCTCCTGCCCGACCCGGCTCGCGGTCCGGTCCAGCGCGGTGCCGGTGAGGCGGATGCCGACGCGGTTGCTGCGGTCGGACACCGTCCAGCGGCCGTCCCGCAGTCGGCGCGCCGGGTCGTCGAACCAGTCGTCGCGTGGGCCGAGCAGGACGGGCACGACCAGCTCGTCCGGGGTGCGCGTCGGCACCAGCACGTCCACGCCCACCGGCACGCCGGTCGGGTCGCCGAGGGGCAGTTCGTCGCCGGGTCGCAGCGGGGCCGGGCCGAGGCCGGAGAGCAGGTCGGTGGACCGGCTGCCCAGCTCGGCCGGGACCGCGATGCCGCCGGACACCGCGACGTAGGACCGGAGGCCGCCGCTGGGCGTGCCGAGGGTGAGGGTGTCGCCGGGCGCCAGGTGCAGCGGCGAGTCGCGCGGGACGCCGTCGACCAGGGCCGGGGTCGACGGGCCGGTCACGGCGACGGTGCAGGAGGCGTTGGCGCGCAGGGCGAGGCCGCCGAGGAGCACTTCGAGGCCGGCGGCGCCCTCGGGGTTGCCGACCAGGCGGTTGGCGAGCGTGAGCGAGGGGAGGTCGAGGGCCCCGGAAGGCGGGACGCCCAGGTGCGCGTTGCCGGGCCGGCCCAGGTCCTGGACCAGGGTCTGCGGGCCCGTGCGAAGGACGGTGAGGGTGCGTTGGCTTCGGGGGTCCTGGACGTGGGGCACCCGTGCGCTGGACGTAGGACTCACGGGGTGGGTGGTCATCGGACGGCCTCGAAGCGGACGCGGTCGCCGGGGGTGAGCAGGGCGGGGGTGGGGCGGCGCGGGTCGAACAGGGGCGCGTCCGTGCGGCCGATCAGCCGCCAGCCGCCGGGGGTGGCGCGGGGGTAGGCGGCGGTGAACTCGCCCGCCACGCCCACCGAGCCCGCCGGGACCTTCGTGCGCGGCGAGTCCAGGCGCGGTTGGCGCAGCGGCTCGGGCAGGCCGGTCAGGTAGGCGAAGCCGGGCGCGAAACCGCAGAAGGCGACCCGGTACTCCGCGCCGGTGTGCAGCTCGACCACCTCGGCCGCGGTCAGGCCCGCCGTCTCGGCGACCAGGTCCAGGTCCGGGCCGTCGTAGCGGACCTCGATGACGACCTCGTCGCCGTCGACCTCGGAGTGGTGGACGAGGTCCGCCGCGGTCAGGAGCTTCCGCACCGCCGCCGCGCCACCCGGCCTGGTGACGACCAGGACGGTGCGGGCGGCCGGGACGAGTTCGACCAGGTCGGGCAGGTCGGCCGCGGCGACGGCGGCGCGCACGGCCTCCACCTCGCCGAGCGAGTCCACCTCGACGAGCACGCCGTCCGTGCCGCAACGCCGCAGCTGCATGGGTCAAGGGTAAGCGAGGATTGTTGAACAATCCAACTGCACGCTCACCGCGAGGGCGCGAACGACCGACTTCCGGGCGATCGAGCCGCCGTCTGCGGAGCAGCGGCAATCCAGCTCAGCCGACGACGCGCCGCAGGTGTGCCGAAGTGTGCGGCTGGAGCGGCTGGCCGACCATGGCCCGCTCCTCGACGTACGCCAGGTCGCCGTTGTTGACGATGCCGTACAGCCGCTGCGCGCCGACGACCTCCTTGGCGGTCGCCGTGCGCACCACCGCGTCCGTGGTCATCTCCCACGACGTCTGGTTGCGCGGCTTGCCGTAGTACAGCTCCACGATCCCGGTGTTGTGCGTGATCAGCACCTCGATCGTGTCGTCCGGCTGCGGGCGCCAGAAGCCCGTCTCCCGCGCCGCCTGGCGGATCACGCCGCCGTCCTCGTCCAGCAGCCAGGCCCGCGCCTCGTAGTACAGGAACGGCCGACCGTCGTGCGCGAACGTGATCTGCTGCCCGTACCGGAACGGGCCGTCGATCGTCGGGTACACGACCTCGCCCTCGCCGCGCCACACGCCGACCAGCGGCAGCAGCGCGAGGCAGGCGTCGTGCAGCGAGGGTCCGGAGCGCAGGTTCGCCGTGTCCGCCGGGATCGGCAGGTCGTCGAACTGCGGCAGGTTGCGCGCCCCGGTCACCGAGGCGCGCGAAGCGGCGGCCTGCACGGCCGCGTCACCACTGCCCGGAACGGGCCCGTTGTCGCTCACCGCTGGTCGGAGAACAGGCGGTACACCACGTACCCGGCGAACCACACGACCAGCAGGGACACGAGGACCAGCAGTCCTGTGAAGAAGTGTTCCACCCGCCCAGTTTAGGCACCCGGGCCCGGAAGCCGCCGACCCCGGTGGCGAACGCCACCCGCACGCCGCTGGTCCGCGGCCTGGTCATCGGCATGATCG
>NZ_JBEOVG010000181.1:0-5392 GCF_040295345.1 Actinosynnema sp. NPDC002837 | reverse complement strand
ACGACCCCGAACTCCACGGCGGCGCGCAACGACTCACCGACCAAGCCGCAGCCGCTTGATCTAATTCTTGAGGTTGACACTGAGGGTGTCATGGCTTCACCTTCCGGATCCACTGGTCCAGCGACACCGCCACGATGATCAGCACGCCGACGGCCAGGGTCTGCCACAGCACGTCCACCCCGGCCAGCGCCAGCCCGTTGCGGAACACGCCGACGATCAACGCGCCGATCAGCGAACCGACGATCGCGCCCCGACCGCCGAACAGGCTGGTGCCGCCGATCACGACCGCGGTGATCGAGTCGAGGTTGTCCATCTGCCCGGCCTGCGGGCTCGCCGAGGCGATCCGCCCGATCAGCACCCACGCCGCCAGCGCGTACACCAGGCCCGCCATCGCGTACACGCTGAGCAGCACGCGGGCGGTGCGGATGCCGGACAGCCGGGAGGCTTCGAGGTCGTCGCCGGTGGCGTAGACGTGCCGACCCCACGCGGTGTTCTTCAGCGCGAACGCCATCGCGGCCACCAGCACCACCATCATGATCGAGCCGTAGGTGACCCGGGTGCCGCCGAGGTTGACCGTCTGCCCGGTCCACAGCAGCAACGACGGCATGTCGGCGCCGCGGATGGTGGCGCTCTCGGAGTACCAGAGGTTCAACGCGAAGAACACGTTGAGCGTGCCGAGGGTGACGATGAACGGCGGCAGCTTCAGCCGCGTGACCAGCAGGCCGTTGAGCAGGCCGCACAACGTGCCGACGACGAAGCCGAGCAGCAGCGCGGGCAGGCCCGGCAACCCGGTGTCCGCCGCCACCTTCGCCATGACGATGGACGTCAGCACCATGACCGCGCCGCAGGACAGGTCGATGCCGGCGGTGAGGATGACGATGGTCTGGCCGACGGCGAGCGTGCCGATGACCGCGACCTGTTGCAGGATCAGGGAGACGTTGCCCGGCGTGAGGAACCGGGGTGACAGCACGGCGAACACGACCACGGCGACCAGCAGCACCACCGCGGGCCCGATGGTGGCCTGCGCGTGCAGCAGGTGCTGGAGGCGGGTCAGGGGTGACGGACGGGCCTGGTCACCGCCCGGCGTGCGTTCTTCGGACAGCGTGGTCGACATGGCTCAGCCCCAGCAGTTCTGCAGGCCCCAGGCGGAGTCCTTCGACTCGACCCCGGACGCGGGCTGGTCGGTGATGAGCGTGACGCCGGTGTCCACGAAGTCCTTGCCCGCCGTGTTCTGCGGCTTGGTGCCGTCCTTCGCGAACTTCGCGATCGCCTCCACGCCGAGCTGCGCCATCTTCAGCGGGTACTGCTGCGCGGTGGCGCCGATGATGCCGGACCTGACGTTCTGCACGCCGGGGCAGCCGCCGTCGACCGAGACGATGGTGACGTCCTTCTCCTTGCCCGCCGCCTTCAACGCCTCGTACGCGCCCGCCGCCGCCGGCTCGTTGATCGTGTAGACGAGGTTGACGCCCGGGTCCTTCTGCAGCAGGTTCTCCATCGCCGTCCGGCCGCCCTCGGGCGCGCCGTCGGTGACGTCGTGGCCCACGATCCGCGGGTCGCTCTCGTCGCCGATGCGGCCCTTGTCCTTCACGTCGACGCCGAAGCCCTCCAGGAAGCCCTGGTCGCGCTGCACGTCCACGGACACCTGGTTCGGGTTGAGGTCCAGCAGCGCGATCTTCGCCTGCTTGCCCTCGGACTCGAACTTCGCCTTGGCCCACTGCCCGATGAGCTTGCCGGCCTGGTAGTTGTCGGTGGCGAAGGTCGCGTCGGCGGCGTCGGCCGGCTCCAGCTGGGTGTCCAGGGCGATGACCAGCAGCCCGGCCTGGCGGGCCTTGTCCACCGAGGGCACGATCGCCTTGGAGTCGTTGGGCGTGATCAGGATGCCCTTCGCGCCCGCGCCGACCAGGTTCTCGATCGCGTCGACCTGCGACTGGTTGTCGCCGTCCTGCTTGCCCGCGAAGGACTGCACCGTCGCGCCCGTCCCACCGGCCGCCTGCTGGGCGCCCTCCTTCATCTTCACGAAGAACGGGTTCGTGTCGGTCTTGGTCACCAACCCGACGAGCGTGCCGCCGCCGGCCGCGTCGCCACCGTCCCCGCACCCGGTGACCAGCGCCAGCAACGACGCCGACACCAGGGCCGTGAGCCTGACGCCCGTCCGCGACGGTCCGGTCATGTCTCCTCCTACGTCAACGTTGACGTAACCGGCAGCGGAACACGAGGGCGTTCACGTCAGGCCTGGTTACGCGAGATCAAAAGCAAGAAGTCCGGCGCTTCCACCCTCACTGGAGCGACGGGGGAGGAAGGGGGACTGTTGTTAAGTCATCGTTGACGCTAGCTTCGTGCTCCAAGCCGCGACAAGCCGCCGTTACGCAAGCGTTACCCAGGATGGAGCAGAGGTCCATGGACTCACGGGGTGCACGGCGCGAGCCGACCATGAGGGACGTCGCCGCACTCGCCAAGGTCAGCACGAAGACCGTGTCGCGGGTCATCAACGACCTGCCCGGCGCGGGCCCCGACGTGGTCGAACGGGTCCGCGCCGCCGCGCGCACCCTCGGCTACCGCCCCAACCTGACCGCCAGCAGCCTGCGCCGCTCCGACCGGCGCAGCGCGACCCTCGGCGTGCTGTTCGAGGACCTGTCCAACCCGTTCGACGCCGCCCTCCTGCGCGCGGTCGAGGACCGGGCGCGGCAGAACGGCGTGCTGGTGCTGGCGGGCAGCAGCGAGGACGACCCGGAGCTCCAGCGCGAGCTGCTCACCTCCCTCGCCACCCGCCGCGTCGACGGCATCGTCGTCATGGCCGTGGGCGGGCACCAGGACGCGTTGCAGCAGGAGCGCGAGCGCGGCACGCCCATGGTGCTGGTCGACCGCCCGCCGACGTTCGACGGCACCGACAGCGTGACCACCACCAACCGCGACAGCTCGCGCGAAGCCGTGCTCCAGCTCGCGGGCCTGGGCCACCGGCGCATCGCGTTCCTGGGTGACCGGCAGACGCTGTGGACCAGCCGGGAGCGCTACACCGGCTACCTGGAAGGGCTCGCCCACGCCGGCCTGACGCTGCGCGACGAGCTGGTGCGCACCGACCTGCACGGTCCCGACGCCGCCGAGAGCGCCGCCGCGACCCTGTTCGACCTGGACGAGCCGCCGACCGCCCTGTTCACCGCGCAGAACCTGGTCACCGTCGGCGCGATGCGCGCCCTGCGCGACCGCGACCTGCACCGCTCGGTCGCCCTGATCGGCTTCGACGACTTCCCGCTGGCCGACATGCTCGAACCCGGCGTCACCGTGCTGCGCCAGGACGTCCCGGCGCTCGGCCGCCGGGCCGCGGAGCTCATCTTCGCCCGCATCGGGGGCGAGCAGTCGCCGCCGACGCACGCCGTCGTGCCCGCGACGCTGGTCCGGCGCGGTTCGGGCGAGCTGCCGCCCCCGTCGTCGGACACGGGCGCGTAACGGGCCGTTGACACCCGCTTCGTCGGCGGTTGGCGGCCCGTCGACGTGACGGCCGAGTGGCAGGGCCGACGTCCTCTGCCACGCCCAACGCGTCGCAACCATCACGTGCACCCGGGACCGGAACCGGGCGCATCCCCCTACGGCGGAACACCCCGTTCCGGTCAAGGGGCGCCCGCTCGTCCTTCGCCGGCGTCCGGATCCTCGTTCGCCGGCGTCCTGGTCTCCGAGTCCGCGCCTGCCGGTGTCTCGCCGGCGGCCGGCCCGGGCAGCTCGGGATCGGGAGCCCTCAACAGGAGTCTGAGGACCTCGCGAGCTTGATCGCCCTGCTCCTTGGTTTCGGCGCCGAGGGCTCGTTCGATGGCTCTTCCCTCGTGCGTCACCCGTCGCCGGACCGGGCCGGAGCGCACCCACTCCTCGACGACCCGCGTGAGCGCCAACCACACCGGCTTGGTGATCCACAACGCCGCGACGGCGAGGACCGACTTGCCGTAGCCGGACTTGAGCGCCTCGACCAGGAAGTCCCGCAGAGCCTGCATGAGCTCCTCCAGCCCGATCGGCTGGAGGGAGCGCCTCTCCAACCGATCAAGACGTGCTTGACCGATTGGAGGTCTCCTCCGCCGGACGGACCGACCAACGGCACCGGGGTGCGCGAACACCCTTAGGCGACACCGCTGCTTGGGAGTACTCCCCTCGCTGGTTCGAGGTTAGCAGGCATCGACGACACCTGGACAACTCCGAGTCCCGCGTCGGAGCGGTATCAGGGTTCCTGCATCCGGGCCCGGAGCACGTCGAACTCGCACCCCGGCGCGTCCGGGTCGAAGCCGTGCTCGATCAGCCAGCGCGACGCCGTCAGGCTGCGCAACGACCACCAGGCGCGGATCACGTCCCGGTCCACGTCGTCGCCGTAGCCGGCCAGCAGGTCGTCCAGGCGTTCCTCGTGCCCGAGCGTCAAGGTGGCGAGGTCGAACATGGCGTCGCCGGGGGCGGCCTCGGACCAGTCGATGACGCCGGTGACCTCGTCCCCGTCGACGAACACGTGCGTGATCTGCAGGTCGCCGTGGATGAACGCCGGTTCCCACGGCCGGAGCGCGGCCTCGGCGATCTCGCGGTTGCGCCGGATCACCTCCGCGGGCAGCACGGCGTTGGCGAGCAGCCACGCGCACTCGCTGTCGAGCTCCGCCGCCACGTCCTCGAGCCTGGGCCCCGGCCACGGCGGCAACGGCGCGTCGTGCAGCTCCCGGACCGCGGCGCCGACCGCGGCCCACGCCGCCGGCGACGCGGGCGACGGTTCGCCGAGGACGCCGAGCGCCTTGCCGGGCACGGCGGCGATCGCGAGCACGGGCGGCTCGCGCCAGAGGACCGCCGGGGTCGGCACCGGCGCCATCGCCATCGCCCGCACCTCGACCTCCGCGTGCGCCGCGTCGCCGTCGACCTTCAGGAACACCTCGCCGACCCGCAACGTCGCCCGCTGGCTGTGCGCGACGACGACCTCGACCTCTTCCATGCCGGCCATCCTGTCGGGCGAGGCCGCCGATGTCGCCGGATTTCACGGCTCGTCCGGTCGGTCATCCCGCGGCAGGGGCGTGCAGGGGACTCATGGCCAGCAGGCTCCGGATGTCCTCGGCCGGGACCGGGCGGGAGAACAGCCAGCCCTGGAACGCGTCCGCGCCGAGTTCGCGCAGCACGTCGAACTGGGTCGCGGTCTCCACCCCTTCCGCCACGCACGTGCGGCCGAGAGCCCGGGCCATGTCCACGACCGCCCGCGCCACCGCGAGGTCCGACCTGTCGTTGCCCACCCCGGACACGAACCGCCGGTCGACCTTGATGATCTGCGCCGGCAGGTCCCTCAACCGGGCCAGCGACGAGTAGCCGGTGCCGAAGTCGTCCACCGCGAACCGGATGCCCCGCTCCACCAGCTCGCCCATCGCCTGCCGCACCCGCGACGGCA
>NZ_JBEOVG010000180.1:0-5550 GCF_040295345.1 Actinosynnema sp. NPDC002837 | reverse complement strand
CGGAGGTCCAGACCCGGGTCTGGACCTCCGGCTCCCGCTCGGCGTGCAGAACCGCGGGGCAGCGGCTACATCAGCTCCAGCAGGAACGGCAGCTCCTGGACCGCGTACCAGGCCAGCTCGTGGTCCTCCGCCCCGCCCAGCGCGAACTCCGCGTCCGGGTCGCCGAGGTCCGCCGCGTCGATCACGTCGGCCGCCGCGCGCACGTCGTCCTCCGCCTCCGACGTGTCCAGGTGGATCGCGGCGATCAGCTTCATCGGCACCGGGCCCGACAGCTTCACCACCGAGAAGTCCAGGTCCGGCCGCAGCTTCACGTCCGGCACGTCGGCCGACACCACCGCGCGCCTCGGCACGGCCTTCTCGTCACCCGCGATCAGCCGCAGCGAACCGCGCGCGGCGTCGAGCATCGCCGAGTACTCGAGCTCCTCCGTGTCGCCGGTCGCGTACGACTCGCGCAACGCGGGCGTCAGGGCGAACCCCGTCCCGCCCACGGGCACGAACTCGCCGTTCTCCACCAGGTCGCGCAACATCGCGACGGTCGCCGGGAGGTACACCCTCATGCGGACACCGTTCCCATCAGTTCCTCCACCGACTCCTCGACCATCGCCGCCAGCACGTCCACATCGGACATCGCGTCGCGATCGGCGTTGAGGCCGAAGTACACGCCACCGTCATAAGACGTCACGCCGATCGACAACGCCTGGTTCTTCGCCAGCGGCACGACCGGGAACATCTCGATCATCTTCGCCCCCGCCGCGTACAGCGGCACCTGGGGACCGGGCACGTTCGTCACCACCACGTTGAACAACCGCCGCGAGAACGACGACGCCGCCCGCGCGCCCAGCGCGTGCAACGTGGGCGGCGCGAAGCCCGAGAACCGCACCAACGTCTGCGCCGCCACCGTCTGCCCCGACTCCTGGTGCGCGCGCATCGCGTGCGACACGTGGTGCAGCCGCACGACCGGGTTCGGCTCGCCGACCGGCAGGTCGACCAGGTACGCCGACACCTGCGCCTCGTCGTCGCGCACCGACATCGGCGCCATGGCCCGGATGGTGGTCCCCGCCGTCACGACCTCGCCGCGCGACAGCAGCCAGTTCCGCAGCGCGCCGGACAGCACCGCGAGCACGCCGTCGTTGACCGTGCCGCCGTGCGCCCGCCGGATGGCGCGGAACACGTCCAGCCCGGTGCGCGCCACCGCGAACCGCCGCTGCGGCGAGATCCGCACGTTCAGCGGGCTGCCGGGCGCGGGCGTCGCGGCGGTGCGCACCGCGGAGGCCAAGCCGCCGAACACCCCGGCGACCTTGCGCACCGTCGCCACCGTGTCCATCGCCGCCGAGCGGACGTTCTCCACCACCTCGCCGGGCCGCTGCACGGCTTCGGCGACCGCGTCGGCCACCAGCTGCAACCCGCTCGGCTCCGGCGACGGCATCCACAGCGACTCGACCGGCGGCCGCGGCGTGGCGGAGGGGTCCAGCATCACCTGCCCGATCTCCGGCGCGCCGATGCCGTCCACCATCGCCTGGTGCGTCTTGGTGATCACCGCGGTCCGGTTCCTGGCCAGGCCCTCGACCAGGTAGACCTCCCACAACGGCCGGGTCTGGTCCAGCGGGCGGGACATCAGCCGCGCCACCAGGTCGTGCAACTGCTGGTCGCTGCCCGGTTTCGGCAACGCCGACCGCCGCACGTGGTAGGTGACGTCGAAGTCCGCGTCGTCCACCCACACCGGCCGCGCGAGCCGTCCGGGCACGTGCACGACCTTCCGCCGGTACCGGGGCACCAGCGACAGCCGCTGCTCGATCAGGTCGACCAACCGGTCGTAGTCGAAGCCCGTGCGCGGGCGCCGGAACACCGCCACCCCACCGACGTGCATCGGCGTCGTGGAGTCCTCCAGGTACAGGAACGAGGCGTCCAGCGCGGACAGGCGGTCGGGCATGCGGTCCAGGCTAGTCGCTGCAATCGCGCACGAGCCTGCGAACGGCGCTGACCTCGGCTTCGTCCCGCTCGTGCCGGGCCAGCCTGATCGCCGCGGCGGCCGGCATGGCGCGCCTGGCCTCGACCCGCACCGAGCCGTCGACCCCGGCCAGGAACCCGCGCACCATCCGCGACCGGGCGAGCCGCTTGAACGGCCGCAGCGGCGCCACCGCGATCGCCAGCCAGCTCAGCGCGACGTCGACCTTGCGGTCGCCCTTGCTCGCGCTGCCCCAGTCGACCACGACCGCGCCCTCGGGGCCCATCACCACGTTGCCGGGGTGCAGGTCCAGGTGCAGCAGGTCGCCGTCGCCCGGCAGGAACGTCGGCGCGGGCACCCGGTCCAGCTTGCGGTGCAGCTCGGCCAGCTCACGGCCCAGCGCGCCCGCCCGCCACGGCCTGGCGTCCAGCTCCTGCGACATGCGCGGACCGGGGACGTACTCCATGACCAGGTCCGTCTCCGAGGCCTCCGCCACCCTCGGCACCGGTATGCCGTGCCGGCGCAGGTAGCGCATCAGCTCGGCCTCGGGGCCCAGGTCGCGGCCCGCACGGCTGCGCTTGACCAGCAGACCGTCCGGACGCAGGTAGACGTCCGCCTCCCGGCCGCTGGCCAGCAGGCGGTGCGCCTCGTCGCGCGATGCCATGTGACGATCATCATGATTGACAGCGCAGAAGCAAGCCCCAAATGGGTAGTGGACACTTGTCCCGTGGATGTGTCACCCAAGGACAAGTTCGTCACCGTGTACGGCCGCAAGCCCGTGCTGGAGGCCCTGGACGACCCGCGGCTCGAGGTCGACAAGGTCGTGCTCGCCGACACGGCCCGCGGTCCGGCCGCCCGGGAGATCCTGGACGCGGCCGGTCGGCGCGGTGTGGCGGTGCAGCGCGCTTCCGCGCAGCGGGTCAAGGTGCTGGCCGGGAACGGCAAGCAGGACCAGGGCGTGCTGGCGGACGTCGTCGCGCCGCGGATGCGTCCGCTGGAGCTGGCGTTGCGCGACGGGCCGCGGTTCGTGCTGGTGCTCGACGGGATCACCACGCCGGCGAACGTCGGCATGATCCTGCGCACGGCGACCGCGGCGGGGGTGGACGGCATCGTCGTGCCGCGGCGGGGTGTCGCGTCGATCGACCCGATGGTGGTCAAGGCGTCGGCGGGGGTGGCGTTCCGCGCGCCCGTGCTGCGGTGCGCGACGGCGGCGGAGGCGGTGGTGGCGCTGAGGGGCGCCGGGTACCCGATCTTCGCGTTGGACGCGCAGGCCCGGTCTTCGGTGTACGCGGCGGACCTGCCGGCGCGGGCGGCGTTCGTGCTGGGCAGTGAGACGGCGGGCGTCTCGGACGACGTGCGGCCGCACGTGACCGGGTGGTTGTCGATCCCGATGGCGGCGGGGGTGGAGTCGTTGAACGTGGCCAGCGCCGCGGCCGTGCTGTGCTTCGAGGTCGTCCGCCGGCGCGGGTGACCTTCGGGGCTCCTGTGTTTCCCGGTGGCCGGCGCAGCGCGGGTGCCGGAGGGCCGCTCAGACACCCGCGCTGCCTAACCCGGCTGATCGGCGGCTCACCACAGCCACCCGACGCGGTACCCGTCGGGCCGTCCCGACCAGCCCTCGGTGGCCCGCACCCACGCCCCTCGTACGGCATCGGGTGCGGGACCGGGGCACTCGTCCGCGCTGTTCACGACGCTCGGCCACTGCTCTCGTCCACTGCGCGGTATTCGCCGTGGCGCTGCGAACGTACGAAGGAAGTCGAGTGAGCGGCAATTCACCGGCCAGGTGGATTTTTCGTGGCCGTTCGTGACCGGTTAACTCTGCAGGGGGACCTGGAGCAGTGTTTCCAGTTCCTCGAGTGTGGATTGCACGGACTGGTGGTGCACACCGACCATTCCGGCCGCCGCGGCGCCCCGGACGTTGACCGCGAGGTCGTCGACGAAGACGCACTCGGCGGCGGGCAGGCCGAGCCGTTCGGCGGCGAGCAGGTAGATGCGGCGGTCGGGCTTGGCCAGGCCGACGTCGCCGGAGGTGATGACGACGTCGAACAGGTCTTCCCAGCCGGCCGGCGGGCGCCACAGGAAGTCGGCGTTGGAGAGCATCGCGGTGAGGATGCCCTGGTGGCGGACTTGGCGGGTGACGGTGAGGAGGGGCGGTTCGGTGGCCGTGTGGTCGTCACCGAGGTCCGTCAGGACGCCGCCGAAGTCGAGAACCAGTCCCCGCACCGTGCCTCCATCGGGTGATCTTGGTACGAAACCCCGGCCGTCCGCCCTCGGTTCAGCATGCCACCTCAACTGCGCACCCTGTCGTCCACGAAGCCGACCGCCACCCAGGACCCCTCCGCCGGCCCCACCGACACCCCGCCGCCGCCCGCACCTCTCGACGCCCGCCACTTCCTGTTCCCCTTGGTAGAGGCGCTGAGCGGCAGGCGGCCGCCGCGACAACTGTCGGCCACCTTCGCCCCACGTGCCCTGACCACCGTGGCGGAAGCCGCCACCCCAACCCGAACCCGCCTCGGCCGCTACCGCTTGTGCCACGTGTCGCCGGATGCGGCGGAACTGGCGGGCACCCTGCACATGCCGACCAAGGTCCGAGCATTCGCCGCGCGAGTGGAACGCCAAGGGTCACGCTGGCACTGCACCGAATTCCACCTACTCCCCTAACGGCCACCCGCGGATCAGCGGGGCCCTCTCACGCTCCGCTGACCCCGGCGACCGCTAACACGATCGAGTGACATTCGCCCAAAAATGTACGGAAACACCGTTACCAAACCTCGGTTGAAAACCAGCGGAACGCCTCGACCACCCACCCCCTGCCAACCCACACCCACCCCGACAACCCCATCACCCGAAACAGCCCCGCCAGCCAAACGCACCACCGGAACGAGCCCTCGAACGAACGACCCGAGCAGGGCGGTGCGGCCCGGCTGCGACGGCGGGCCCGGCGGATTCGTGGCACCGACTGGATTGCTGAGGGAAGCGATGGCCGGGCCGACGGGCACGGCGGATGCGGCGGGTGCGCCAACGGGCGGGGACGGCGGGGCGGCGGCGACGCCCCGCCGTCCCCGCCCGCCGCGAGTCGGTGGATGGACTGGCTGCGGTGGCGCTAGGGGCAGGGCGCGGGTGGGCCGCGTGCGGCGGCAGCGGCGAGTTGCGGCCCCGTCGGGTGTGGCGATGCACCGTCGCTCCCTCCGCCGCCCCGCCCGCCACGGATCTCCGGCCTCACCTGGCGGCACCACCGTCATCGCCATCGCACCGCCGGGGACGGCGGTGGAGGCGACGGGTGGTGCGCGGTGGGCAGGGGCGAAGCGGCGGCGAGGGTGCGGCGGGGCGGGTGCGGCGGAGGGCGGAGTGGGGCGGGCGCGGTGGGGCGACGGTGGCGCGGTGGGCGAAGGCGGGGCGGCAGTGGGGTGGATCGGCGGCGAGGGGCGAGAGGGGGTGGGCGAGAGGGGGGTGGGGCAGTGGCCGCGGTGGCGGCGGTGGCGGTGGTGGCGGTGGCGGTGGTGGCGGTGGCGGCGGTGGGCGGTGGCGGTGGGGGGCGGTGGCGGTGGGGGTGGGGGTGGGGGTGGGGGTGGGGGTGGGCGTGGGTGGCCCGGGAATGACGAATGCGG
>NZ_JBEOVG010000179.1:0-5795 GCF_040295345.1 Actinosynnema sp. NPDC002837 | reverse complement strand
GTAAGGATACTAGTAAGCGAACGACGAGATTCGAACTCGCGACCCCAACCATGGCAAGGTTGTGTTCTACCCCTGAACTACGTTCGCACTTAAACTTTGTGTCTTACGACAATGCCGACTACATGATTCGAACACGCGACCCTCTGATTACAAATCAGATGCTCTACCAACTGAGCTAAGTCGGCTAATACCTAGTATGCGGATGAAGGGACTTGAACCCCCACGCCGTTAAGCGCTAGATCCTAAATCTAGTGCGTCTGCCAATTCCGCCACATCCGCTAGGATTATGACCCGTGCTGGGCTCGAACCAGCGACCCTTTGATTAAAAGTCAAATGCTCTACCAACTGAGCTAACGAGTCATTAGTATTTCTACTAACGGTTCTGACGGGAATCGAACCCGCGATCTTCGCCGTGACAGGGCGACGTGATAACCGCTACACTACAGAACCTTTATTCACTTAATGGCTGAAACAACCAATGGGAGTTAACGGGATCGAACCGCTGACCCTCTGCTTGTAAGGCAGATGCTCTCCCAGCTGAGCTAAACTCCCAAAACTTGGCCACTCGCCTATCTCCCAGGGGGCAACCCCCAAGTACTTCCGCCGTAGATGGACTTAACTTCTGTGTTCGACATGGGAACAGGTGTATCTCCATCGCAATGATGACCAAATCATTAAATGTTACCTTGAACATTCAAAACTAAATAACAATTCTTCTAACTTTTAAACCATAAGCATATTATATTTGACTCTTTTGGTAAAGTCCTCGAGCGATTAGTACTGGTCCGCTCCAAGTCTCGCAACTCTTCCACTTCCAGCCTATCTACCAGATCATCTCTCTGGGCTCTTAATTCTTACGAATGGGTAATCTCATCTTGAGGTGGGCTTCGCACTTAGATGCTTTCAGCGCTTATCCCTTCCCTACATAGCTATCCAGCCGTGCTCCTGGCGGAACAACTGGTACACCAGCGGTAAGTCCATCCCGGTCCTCTCGTACTAAGGACAGATCCTCTCAAATTACCTACGCCCGCGACGGATAGGGACCGAACTGTCTCACGACGTTCTGAACCCAGCTCGCGTGCCGCTTTAATGGGCGAACAGCCCAACCCTTGGGACCGACTACAGCCCCAGGATGCGACGAGCCGACATCGAGGTGCCAAACCTCCCCGTCGATGTGAACTCTTGGGGGAGATAAGCCTGTTATCCCCAGGGTAGCTTTTATCCGTTGAGCGATGGCCCTTCCATGCGGTACCACCGGATCACTAAGTCCTAGTTTCCTACCTGCTCGAGTTGTAGCTCTCGCAGTCAAGCTGGCTTTTACCTTTACACTCTACGATTGATTTCCAACCAATCTGAGCCAACCTTTGAGCGCCTCCGTTACTCTTTAGGAGGCGACCGCCCCAGTCAAACTGTCCGTCAGACACTGTCTCCCTGGCCGATTATGCCAGCGGGTTAGAGTAACCATAAGTCAAGGGTAGTATCCCAACAACGCCTCAATAGAAACTAGCGTCCCTATTTCAATGGCTCCTACCTATCCTGTACATGACTTACAGGTACTCAATATCAAACTACAGTAAAGCTCCATGGGGTCTTTCCGTCCTGTCGCGGGTAACCTGCATCTTCACAGGTACTAAAATTTCACCGAGTCTCTCGTTGAGACAGTGCCCAAATCATTACGCCTTTCGTGCGGGTCGGAACTTACCCGACAAGGAATTTCGCTACCTTAGGACCGTTATAGTTACGGCCGCCGTTTACTGGGGCTTCAATTCATACCTTCGACTTACGTCTAAGCACTCCTCTTAACCTTCCAGCACCGGGCAGGCGTCACCCCCTATACATCACCTTGCGGTTTAGCAGAGAGCTGTGTTTTTGATAAACAGTTGCTTGGGCCTATTCACTGCGGCTGGCTTTTACACCAGCACCCCTTCTCCCGAAGTTACGGGGCTATTTTGCCGAGTTCCTTAACGAGAGTTCTCTCGATCACCTGAGGCTACTCGCCTCGACTACCTGTGTCGGTTTGCGGTACGGGTAGATATGACTTTACGCTAGAAGCTTTTCTTGGCAGTGTGACATCAGAGAGTTCGCAACCGTAGTTGCTTCCCCATCACAGCTCAATGTTAAAGAGAAATGCATTTGACACATCTCACACCTCACTGCTTAGACCAGAATCCATTAACTGGCATCTCTTAGCCTACTGCGTCCCTCCATCACGATCATATCTAGTACTGGAATATCAACCAGTTGTCCATCGACTACGCCTTTCGGCCTCGCCTTAGGTCCCGACTAACCCAGGGCGGACGAGCCTTCCCCTGGAAACCTTAGTCTTACGGTGGATAAGATTCTCACTTATCTTGCGCTACTCATACCGGCATTCTCACTTCTTAACGCTCCAGCACTCCTCACGGTATACCTTCATCGCGGTTAAGAACGCTCTCCTACCATTGATAAAATATCAATCCAAAGCTTCGGTAATATGTTTAGCCCCGGTACATTTTCGGCGCAGGGTCACTCGACTAGTGAGCTATTACGCACTCTTTGAATGATAGCTGCTTCTGAGCTAACATCCTAGTTGTCTGTGCAACCCCACATCCTTTTCCACTTAACATATATTTTGGGACCTTAGCTGTTGGTCTGGGCTGTTTCCCTTTCGACTACGGATCTTAGCACTCGCAGTCTGACTGCCGAACATGTGTATTAGCATTCGGAGTTTATCTGAGATTGGTAATCCTAGACGGACCCCTCACCCAAACAGTGCTCTACCTCCAATACACTTACATTTCGACGCTAGCCCTAAAGCTATTTCGGAGAGAACCAGCTATCTCCCAGTTCGTTTGGAATTTCTCCGCTATCCACAAGTCATCCAAACACTTTTCAACGTGTCCTGGTTCGGGCCTCCAGTGCGTCTTACCACACCTTCACCCTGCTCATGGATAGGTCACTAGGTTTCGGGTCTACATCATGATACTAAGTCGCCCTATTCAGACTCGGTTTCCCTACGGCTCCGTCTCTTCAACTTAACCTCGCATCATAACGTAACTCGCCGGTTCATTCTACAAAAGGCACGCTCTCACCCATTAACGGGCTCGAACTTCTTGTAGGCACACGGTTTCAGGTGCTATTTCACTCCCCTCTCGGGGTTCTTTTCACCTTTCCCTCACGGTACTGGTTCACTATCGGTCACTAAGGAGTATTTAGGGTTGGGAGATGGTCCTCCCGGATTCAAACTGGATTTCGCGTGTCCAGCCCTACTCAGGATACTGCTAGGTATAAGCGCTATTTCGTCTACGGGATTATTACCCTCTTTGATTAACCTTCCCAGGTTATTCGACTATAATGCTTAAGTCCACGTTGCAGTCCTACAACCCCAAGAAGCAAGCTTCTTGGTTTGCCCTTCTTCGCGTTCGCTCGCCGCTACTTACGAAATCGTTTTTACTTTCTCTTCCTGCAGGTACTTAGATGTTTCAGTTCTCTGCGTTACCTTTACATGAGCTATGTATTCACTCATGAATAACTGCTAGTAGCAGCTGGGTTTCCCCATTCGGAGACCTAGGGATCAATGCGTACTTACTGCTCCCCCTAGAATATCGTCGTTAGTCACGTCCTTCATCGGCTCTTAGTGCCAAGGCATCCACCGTGCGCCCTTATTAACTTTGCCATGATGATTTATAATCATCGTTTTTCAAGTATAAGTTTGTAAATTCTTTAAAATTCACAGCTTTTGGTTTATTTATCGTTATTAGATATTGTTATTTAGTTTTCAATGTTCAAGTGATTTTAACGTCTTGTCTGACAATGGAGCCTAGCGGGATCGAACCGCTGACCTCCTGCGTGCAAAGCAGGCGCTCTCCCAGCTGAGCTAAGGCCCCACAATCAAGAATTTGATTCTTGCTTAGGTTTATCACTAAACCCCTCAAAACTGAATAAAGTTGAATGCTCACGTCTTTGTATATATTCCTTAGAAAGGAGGTGATCCAGCCGCACCTTCCGATACGGCTACCTTGTTACGACTTCACCCCAGTCATCGGTCTTACCTTAGGAAGCGCCCTCCTTGCGGTTAGGCAACCTACTTCGGGTACTCCCAACTCCCGTGGTGTGACGGGCGGTGTGTACAAGGCCCGGGAACGTATTCACCGCGGCGTGCTGATCCGCGATTACTAGCGATTCCGACTTCATGTAGGCGAGTTGCAGCCTACAATCCGAACTGAGAATGGTTTTAAGAGATTAGCTAAACATCACTGTCTCGCGACTCGTTGTACCATCCATTGTAGCACGTGTGTAGCCCAGGTCATAAGGGGCATGATGATTTGACGTCATCCCCACCTTCCTCCGGTTTATCACCGGCAGTCTCGTTAGAGTGCCCAACTTAATGATGGCAACTAACAATAGGGGTTGCGCTCGTTGCGGGACTTAACCCAACATCTCACGACACGAGCTGACGACAACCATGCACCACCTGTATCCCGTGTCCCGAAGGAACTTCCTATCTCTAGGAATAGCACGAGTATGTCAAGACCTGGTAAGGTTCTTCGCGTTGCTTCGAATTAAACCACATGCTCCACCGCTTGTGCGGGCCCCCGTCAATTCCTTTGAGTTTCAACCTTGCGGTCGTACTCCCCAGGCGGAGTGCTTATTGCGTTAGCTGCGATACAGAGAACTTATAGCTCCCTACATCTAGCACTCATCGTTTACGGCGTGGACTACCAGGGTATCTAATCCTGTTTGCTCCCCACGCTTTCGAGCCTCAGTGTCAGTTACAGGCCAGAGAGCCGCTTTCGCCACCGGTGTTCCTCCATATATCTACGCATTTCACCGCTACACATGGAATTCCACTCTCCTCTCCTGCACTCAAGTCTACCAGTTTCCAATGCATACAATGGTTGAGCCACTGCCTTTTACACCAGACTTAATAAACCACCTGCGCTCGCTTTACGCCCAATAAATCCGGACAACGCTCGGGACCTACGTATTACCGCGGCTGCTGGCACGTAGTTAGCCGTCCCTTTCTGGGTAGTTACCGTCACTTGATGAGCTTTCCACTCTCACCAACGTTCTTCTCTACCAACAGAGTTTTACGATCCGAAAACCTTCTTCACTCACGCGGCGTTGCTCGGTCAGACTTTCGTCCATTGCCGAAGATTCCCTACTGCTGCCTCCCGTAGGAGTTTGGGCCGTGTCTCAGTCCCAATGTGGCCGATCACCCTCTCAGGTCGGCTATGTATCATCGCCTTGGTGAGCCTTTACCTCACCAACTAGCTAATACAACGCGGGATCATCTTTGAGTGATGCAATTGCATCTTTCAAACTTAAAACTTGTGTTTAAAGTTTTTATGCGGTATTAGCATTCGTTTCCAAATGTTGTCCCCCGCTCAAAGGCAGATTCCCCACGCGTTACTCACCCGTTCGCTGCTCATCCAGTCGGTACAAGTACCAACCTTCAGCGCTCAACTTGCATGTATTAGGCACGCCGCCAGCGTTCGTCCTGAGCCAGGATCAAACTCTCAAATAAAGTATTTAAGTCACCTTAGTGACTGGCTTGTCTTTCATTATTGATTGACAGATTTTTGATGTATCTTACTACATCACATGAGTCATTCTTCTTTATTCAGTTTTCAATGGTCTAGCTTATCGCTTCAAGACCCTCGTCTCTTGCGACAACTATTATATTCTATCAAACCTAACTAAACTTGTCAAGAATTAACTGTGACTTTTATACCTTTTTTTATCTTACGTTCGCTTTTTCCCTCTCCTGTATTCGCTTTATTTCATGCCACCACTAGCTTTGGTAAATTAAAAAA
>NZ_JBEOVG010000178.1:0-5860 GCF_040295345.1 Actinosynnema sp. NPDC002837 | reverse complement strand
CGTGACCATGTCGAACTCGCGGTTCAGGATGCCCACGTAGGTCGAGTCGCCCAGCTTGTTGGCCGCGACCGCGGTGCCGAAGTACCGCCCGCTCTGCTGGGCCGCCGCCGCGAGCGTGGAGGCGGCACCGCTGGCGGGCGCGGCCACGAGCACCGCGGCGCCCGCGGCGGCGGCGACCAGGGTCGACACGAGTGCGACTCTTGAGACTGACTTCGCTGTCAGCGTCATGTTCGGCGCTTTCTGGGGAGCACCCGCGGTAGCGCGGGTGGGGGTGGGTTGGGTCGGAGCGGTCGATGGTCCGCTCGGTGCGGGTGGCGGCGTTCCTCGTAGCCACACGCTGTTCGGTTCGAAACGTTAAGCAGTATTAACCGAAACAGTTTGGCCGATCAAGGCCCGGCTGAGGTCGGTCTGAGGCCGAGGTTTACATGCATGAACACCGACGAACCGGTTAAGTGCGATCTTGGGTCTTCGCCGGAAGCCCAGGTGAAAGGCCCTTGTCGTGGGGTGTCCGGTGCTCCGGTCGCGGTATGGCCAACAGGGGTGTGCCGGGGACTTGTTTCGCAATAATTCGAAACTATATTCGCAAATTTCAGCGTTCTCGGGCGGGGTCGTGGCCTGGAAGGCCTTCGCCGACGGTCACCGCGCCGGCCTGCCGCGCACGAGTCGCGGGACTTTCTTGGCGGCAGACGACCGCGTCGTGGTCTTCGGCGTCCACCACGTGGAAGGGGCGCTCGGCGGCGCGTCCGGGTCCGTGCCCTTCTACGCCGAGCCCGAGCGGATGCGGGGTCCCTGCGGGCGATGAGCGGTGTGTCCGCGGCGGCCCGGCTCGACCTGGCCGACCGGATGAGCTTCGTGTCGGCGAGCTTCACGTCGCCCGCGGGCAGCGGGTGCGGCCGGAACAGGCGGCCGAGGGTGTGCGAGGAGCCCGGGTCACGGCGTCCGCGCTGGGGGTCGGACGAGGTCACCGAGGGGTTCTCCAGTCAGGTGGAAAGCGCTTTCCAGATTCTCGGGAAGGTTCGGGCGGTGTCAATGTGCGTGGTGGGTCGGGGAAGCCTCGTCGAGGCTTCGGTAAGTCGCGACGAACGGTTGACGGCGCCACTCCGTTAGTCCAGACTTACCGATGTGACCGCTTCCGCTGGTGCCGTGCTGGACGCGTTGGGTGATCCGACACGGCGGTTGATCCTCGAACGGCTGCTCGACGGGCCGCTGGCGGTGGGGGTGCTGGCCGAACGGGTGCCGGTGTCGCGGCCCGCCGTGTCGCAGCACCTGAAGGTCCTCAAGGAGGCGGAGCTGGTGGTGGAGGCCGCGGCGGGCACGCGGCGGCTGTACCGCGTCAACCCCAGGGGTTTGGACGTGGTGCGCGATTACCTCGACCGGTTCTGGTCGAGCACGTTGGACAACTTCGCCGCCTTGGCGGCGGCCGAGGCCGAGCGCGAGGAGAGCTGATCGAGATGGGTGCCGAAGCGACCACGGAGATCGTCGTCCACAAGACGGTGACCGTGCCCCTCGGGGTGCGGCGGACGTTCGAGCTGTTCACCGCGCGGATGACGGACTTCTGGCCGTCCGAGCACTCGATCGGCACGGCGCCCCTGGCGGAGGTCGTGGTCGAACCGCGCGAGGGCGGGCGGTGGTTCGAGCGCGGGGAGGACGGCAGCGAGTGCTCGTGGGGCCGGGTCGCGCGGTGGTCGCCGCCGAACCGGCTCGTGCTGCTGTGGCAGATCGGGGCCGACTGGACCTACGACCCGTCGCTGGAGACCGAGGTGGAGATCGACTTCGTGGAGGAGTCCCCGGACCGCACCCGGCTGGAACTGCGTCACCGCCACCTCGAGCGCTTCGGCGAGCGGGCCGAGGCGCTGCGCGCGGCCTTCGACGGGCTGGGCGGCTGGAGCGGCACGCTGACCCGGTTCGCCGAGTTCGCGCGCTGACCGCGCCCGCCGGGTGGTGGTGGCCTGGGTCGCAGTCGCGGGGAGGACGTGGACGGCGCGCCACGGCGGGCGCAAAGTAGTTGCACCCTGGAACCAAGTAGTTCTAGGGTGGAACTATGTCGGATCGGGACGGCGGCTCGCCCCACGAGGAGTTCGCCGAGGTGTTCGTGGACTTCGTCCGCGGCTTCGGCCTGCTGGACGCCGAGACCACGCCCTGTGGCGCGCCGATGTCGACCGCGGAGGCGCACGCGATCACCGTCCTGCGCGCCGGGGGGCTGCACCAAGGCGTCCTCGGCGAGCGGGTCGGCCTCGGCAAGTCCTCCACGAGCCGCTTGGTCGACGGGCTGGAGCAGCGCGGTTGGGTGCGACGCGTCCCCGACCCGGACGACGGGCGCGCCCGCCTCCTGCGGTTGACCGACAAGGGACGTGAGGTCGCGGGCGGGGTGGTTCGTCGCCGCGCGGACCGGTTGTCCGCATTGCTCGACAACGTTCCCGCCGCGCGACGCCGCTCCGTCATCGAAGCGCTGCGACTACTCACGGAAGCAGGACGTCTTGATGCGCCGTAACCTCCTCCTCGGACTGATCACGCTGCTGGTGGCGGTCGGTGCGTGCGCAGTGCCGGACGACGACGCGCGGCAGGCCGCCCGGCAGTCCGAGGTCGCCGAGAAGGGCCGGGCGGTCATGCCGTTCGACCTGGAGCGGACCACGCACCGGTTCCTCCCGACCGGCGACGGGCTGCGGCAGGAGGTCGTCGCCGACGAGGTCGACGACGCCGCCCAGGTCGCGTTGATCCGCGAGCACCTCGCGGAGGAGGCGGAACGCTTCCGCTCCGGGGACTTCGCCGACCCGGCCCGGATCCACGGAACGGCCATGCCCGGCCTCGCGGAGCTCTCGGCCGGCGCGGCCGGCATCGCCATCGTCTACGGCGACCTGGACACCGGCGCCTCGCTGGACTTCCGCACCTCCGACCCGCGGTTGGTCCAGGCCCTGCACGCGTGGGGCGAGGCGCAGGTGTCCGACCACGGGAACCACGCGGAGCCGTCGAAGTAGTGCACGCGACCACCGCCGGGCCTCGTCGGTCCACAGCGGATTCGGCCGGGTACTCCCGGCCCCGGATGTCCGCTCGGTGACCGGTCACGCCGGGATCTGTCCAGGTCGCACTGTCGTAGGTGGACACTCGGTCGGCGCGCCTCCGTTGCCCAGCGGGGGCATCACACGATTGGGTGTTCACTCGTTCGTGGTAATCCCGTGCGGGGATGCCCAAGGTCGGTCCGGGGCTGGACGATGGGACAGCGGCACGCTGCTCTTCGCTGCCGTGACCTGAACGGATTTGCCAGGGGGTAACCATGACGGCAGCACACGTCGTCGTTTCCATCGAGGCGGGGGCCGAGGCGCGGACCGGGGGAGGTCGGGTCGCGGCCGGGTGGCTGGTCGAACCGACCCGGGTCGTGGTGCCCGACCCGCCGCCCGGCTTGCTGGACGGCAGCCTCGACGTCGAGGTCGTGCTCGCGGGTGCGGACGAGGGCCCGGTCGAGCGCATCCCGCCGACCGGGGTGAACGCCCTGCGGGTCGCCGGCGCGGAGTTCGCCGTCCTCGACCTCGCCGCGGCCTCACGACACGCGCCGAACGCGGTGATGCCCGAGTCGGTCGCGCTGGAGGAGGCGGTCGCCGCCCACGGGGGCGACGCGCGGGCGGCGTTCGAGTTCGCCGGCGGGCCCTACCCGCCGGGCGACAAGGCGTGCGCGAAGCACAACATCGTCAACTGCGCCCGCTGCTCATGACGTGGAGCCGCCTCGTCCCGGTGGCCGCGGACGTCGGGCTTGCCCTGGCGGCGGGCGCCATGGACGTGGTGCTCTACTCGCACGTCCCGCTGCGGCCGGAAGAGCCGGACTTCTGGTTCGCCCTGGGGTACCTGGGCCTGGTGTTCGTCGTGCTCATGGCCCGGCGCCGCCACCCGTTGGCGGTGTTCGTCGTGGTGCTGTCGGTGGCCGTGCTGGCCTCGCCCGTCAGCGGCTTCGACTTCCGCCCCGAGATCGTCGTGTACCTGGCCCTGTTCACCGTCGCCGAGCGGTGCCGGGTGCGGGTCGCGGGCGTGGCGCTGGCCGGCGCGCTGCTCTACGCGTTCGCCAGCTCCACGCCCGACTTCGACCCCAGCGGGCTCGAAGACCTCGTCGTGGACGTCGCGGCGGCCGCCTACCTGACCTTGTTGCCGCTGTCGGTGTGGGCGACCGGCCGGTGGGTCCGGACCAGCCGGGAGCACGCGCGGGTGCTGGAGGCGAGGCGGGAGCTGGAGGCGCACCAAGCCGTCGCGGAGGAGCGCGGCCGGATCGCCCGGGAACTGCACGACGTGGTGTCCCACGCGGTCACGGTGATCGTGCTCCAGGCCGCGGGCGGGCGGCGGGTGGTCGACCGCGACCCGGCCCGGGCCGGGCGCGCGTTCGACACGATCCAGCGCCTGGGCGAGAACGCGATGGGTGAGCTGCGCCGGATGCTGGAGGTCCTGCGCGCCGACGGGGAGCCGGCCGAGCCGCAGCCCGGCGTCGACGACCTCCCGGCCCTGCTGGACTCGTTCCGGGCGGCGGGGCTGCGGGTCGAGTCGCGCGTCGTCGGCGATCCGCGGCCGGTCGCGCCGACCGTGGACCTCGCGGTGTACCGGGTGGCGCAGGAAGCCCTGACCAACGTCACCAAGCACGCGGGCACCGGCGCGTCCGTCGAGGTGCTGCTGACCTGGGCCGCGGACCACGTCGAGATCCAGGTCCACGACGAGGGCGGGCACGGTGCCGCCCACCGCGGCCCCCTGTCCACCGGCCACGGCCTGACCGGGCTGCGCGAACGGCTGGCCGCGCTCGGCGGCAGCCTGGACACCGCCCGCACGCCCGCCGGGGGCTTCCGGCTCCGCGCCGTCCTGCCGCTCGCCGACACGGCCGGACCAGGGGAGGACGACCCGCCGCCGGTGCCGCTCCGCCGGGCGCGGCTCGGCCTCCTTCCCGCTCGGGCCCGCCGCACCCGGGGCGGAAGCGTGGCAGCCGGGGCGCGAACACGTCCGGAAGAGGAGTTCGCGCCCGGCGTCGACCCGTGAGCGCGGGCTGGGGCGAGGTCGTGCCGGAGGCCGCCGCGCGCGCTTTCCCGCCGGCGGGACCGGTTCGTTGACGACGGGACGCAGCGCCGAGACGATCTGGACGCGCTGCCGGCTCACCTCCATGCCCGGAGCGCCTTCTCACCCTCGGCTTCGGGCTCTCCCGGCGCCTCTCCCGCAGAGGAACAGTTGATGCACGAGTTCAGATCGTTCCTGGGCGCTCTGGCGACGGCTCTGGCCGTCGTCGCCGCGCTCGCGCCGAGCGCGACCGCCGCCCCGGCAACGCCCGCGGTCGACGTCCAGGTGCCGGCAGCAGCCACTTCCGGGAACAGCCCGGCGATCGAGATGGTGGGTGCCCAGGAGTCCGTCGTCACGACGTACACCAGCACGACCGCGTGGGTGCGCCAGTGCGCCTCCCTGAGCTGCGGTTACCACGAGGTCCCGGCGAACTCGTTCGTGATGGCGTACTGCTACACCTCGAACGCCGGCATCTTCTGGAACATGGTGCTCACCGACCACCCGGCCAATCCGACCCTGCCGATCGCGGGTTTCGTGGACACGACGGCCCTGTACCAGGACAACGTCCACCAACCGTGCACCTCGGTCGGTGAGGGTCCGAACCGCCCGGCCGCCGAGATGTGGGCGCACAGCTGCCCGCTGATGGCCTGCGGCTACGGCGTCATCCAGGCCGGGCACGACGTCGCCCTGGTGGCCGTCACGGATCAGATGTACGAGGGCGAGTTCTGGGCGCTGGTGCTCGACCACGACAACGTCAACAAGGACCTCGTCGGTTTCGTGCACGAGGACGACCTCTTCTAGGACGACCTCTTCCACCCGGCGCCGGGACGTCGGGCGTCCC
>NZ_JBEOVG010000177.1:0-5906 GCF_040295345.1 Actinosynnema sp. NPDC002837 | reverse complement strand
CGGACCTCAAGCCCCTCGAAGGCCTCTTCGCCGACGGCGTCCTCCCGCCCGACCTCCTCACCAAGAAGCACGGCATGTCCAACGCGCTGGCGGTGCCGCCGCCCAGCACGTCTTGCTCGGACAGGCTCGCCGGGCCTTGGACGCCGCCGGTGTCGGCGTCCACCGGCTGTCGGGGAAGTGGCGTTACAGCGGCTTGCACCTGACCCTGCGCCTGTTCGCCGCCGACATCGCCCGCGCGGTGCCGGCCCTGGCCCGCCTCCGACCTGCCGCGCCGGGCGACTCGCGTCACGCCGCGTTCCGGGAGCAGTCCCGGCGGGCGGCCACTGCGCGCGAGGTCGCGGACGCGGCCTTCTGCGCGGCGTTCCTGCCCGGCTCGGCGGGTGCGTGGTCGCCGGCGGAGCTGGCTGCCGGCTCCGCCGCGGTCGCCGATCGCGCCGTGGGCGACCGACTGGAGAAGCTGCTGTTGTCGGGAGAGTTGGCGATCGTCCTCGTGGGCGACGTGGACCCGCACGCCGAGTTCGACCTGCCCGCCCATCCCCGCCGCCGGTTCGCAGACGCCGTGGTCGCCCCCTCTCCCGACCTGCTGCGGCTCCCAGGTGGACCTGGCGCGGACATCCGGCTGGGGCTGCCGATCCCCGGCTCGCACGACCCGGAGCACTGGGGCGCACTCGTGGTGAACGTCGACTTCGGCCACCCGGTGCGTTCGCGGCTGACCCGTGCGTTGCGCGACACCGGTCTGAGCTACCACGCCGACAGCGTGGTGTTCCGCAGAGGCGGCCGCACGACGCTCATGATCGTTGCGAGCGGCGCGGCCGGTTCCGCGGATCGACTGGTCGAGGCCGTCGTGGCGACCGTGGCCGACGTCCACCGCGAGCCCCCGGTGCAACTGGGGCTCGCCGCCGAGCGGGGCGCCGCGTCGATCCTGCGCGCGGCGGCGTCGCAGGCGAAGGCGGCGGACGCGCTCCTCGACGACCTCGTCGAGCGCCACGCGCACCCCGACCCCAGGCTGCAGGCCGACCTGCTGCGCGGCAGCGGCCCGGCACACGCACCCGCTGCGCTGCGGCTGTTCCACCCTGACCGGATTTTCGGTGTAGTCCTGAGCGGATGAGCCGGGAGCGAAAGGAACCTCCGATGCGGGACGGCTTCTACCTGTCGACCTACCTCAACCCGGTGGGCCTGCACAGCCTCTTCG
This sequence comes from Actinosynnema sp. NPDC002837, assembly GCF_040295345.1. NCBI lineage: Bacteria > Bacillati > Actinomycetota > Actinomycetes > Pseudonocardiales > Pseudonocardiaceae > Actinosynnema > Actinosynnema sp. NPDC002837. Next base: position 4,714 of record NZ_JBEOVG010000177.1, on the reverse strand, counting down.
ACATGGTCTTCCGGCACGATGGCAACGTGTCGCTGTGGCACAAGTCCGGATCGCGGGTGCGCCTGGAACACGTGTGGGAGTTGGAGCGCATCAGCGGCGAGAAGCAGCACCGCACCCCGTTTCGGACCCTGGACGACCTCCGGGTCTTCCTGGCTTCCCTGCTGGCGGCGCACGGCCTGAGCTTCGACGACGTGGTCGAGGTCTGGGGCACGCCGGGGATCGCGACCACCGACGACTACCACCTCGTCACGGAGCACCCCGACCTCGCCTACCACGCCCTGTCGCACCTCTACAGCGCCGTGCTGATGGACAGCGACCTGTTCTTCGGCGGCACCATCGTCGGTCTCGCGATGGATCGCGGCCCGGACCGGGTGCTCGACGGTCGGGTCAAGGACCGGTGGTTCGCCGGGTGCGTCGTCGAGCGGGGTGACGTGAGCTTCTTCCCCGTGGAGTCGCCAGGTCCGCTCTACGGCATCGCCAAAGACCGCCTGGGAATGCGCGAGGGCACGCTCATGGCGCTGGCCACCTCGACCAAGGCCACCGGGTTCGCCGATCGGCAGCGGATCGTGGACGAGTTCGACTTCTCCGGCCCCCGGTCCATGAAGGACATGCCCGTGGCCCTCGACATCATCGTCGACTCGGTGCGCGGCACCCTGTCGCCCGACCCGCGCTTCACCGAGCGGGAGAGCCTCGTCAGCGCCGTGATGAAAGAGGTCCAGGCGATCTCAGTGATGATCGTGGAGCGCAACCTGGACCGCGTGCTCGACGAGTTCGGCATCGACCCGCGGCGCAGCCACCTCGCGCTGTCCGGCGGCTTTGCCCTCAACTGCCCGACGAACAGCCACCTCATGCGCGAGTACGGCTTCGCCGGACTGCTGGCGCCGCCGCACGTCAGCGACGGGGGGCAGTCGGTCGGCATCGCGCTCGGCGCGTTCCACAAGAAGCTGGCGGGGCGGTTCGACTTCCACTTCCCCAGCGCTTACCTGGGCAGGGCGGACGACGACCTCGACGCCGCGCTGGATGAGTTCGGGGGTTTCATCGGCACCGTCGACGCCCTCGACCTCGACACCGCCGTGGACGACCTGATCCGGCACCCCGTCGTGTGGTTCGACGGCAGGTCGGAGATCGGGCCCCGCGCGCTGGGCAACCGCAGCCTGCTGGCCGACCCGACCTCTGCGGAGGCCAAGGACCGGCTCAACGAGATCAAGCAGCGGGAGTGGTGGCGGCCGGTCGCCCCGGTCGTGCTGGAGGAGTTCGCCGGAGACTGGTTCGAGGACTGCGCGCGGTCGCCGTACATGCTGGAGACGTTCACCGTGCGCGGTGACGTCGTGGACCGCGTTCCCGCGATCGCCCACCTCGACCGCTCCTCGCGCGTGCAGACCCTGCGCGTCGACCAGCAGCCCCGCCTCCACGCCCTGATCACGGCCTTCCACGCCCGGACGGGGGTGCCGATCCTGTGCAACACGTCGTTGAACGACAAGGGCGAGCCGATCGTGGACACGCTCGCCGAGGCGGTGAACTTCTGTCTCCGCAAGCGCATCCCGGTCGCCTACCTCAACGGGCTGCGAGTGACCTTCACCCGCGCCGACGAGTTCCCCGAGACCGGCCCGCGGGCGCGAACCCGGGAGCCGTTCCTGCCGATGACCGCGGCCCAGCGGGACGAGGTGCGAGCGGCCCTGAACCCGCACGGCGTGCCGGACCTGCACCTCTACATCGCCCTGCACAATCCGGCCAGCATCGTCCTGCACGACGTGCGGACACCCGAGGGTGCCGCGGCGATGCGGGCCGACGTGGAACGGATGATGCTCGCCAACCCCGAACTGCGCCGTGCCGCCGAGGAAAGGCTGTCGGGCCTGTTCCCCGGATGACCAGCGGACCGTGCCCGGGCCGGAGCCGTGTGCGACGCCGCGACGGGCGATGACGGGCGTGGTGCCGCGGGGGCGAACCGGGCGGCGGTACCTGTCGTGGTCGTAGCCGCGGTCGGCGTGGAGCCGGCGCGGGCGCCGCCTCGGCTTGCCGACCACGCTGCGGATCGGCGGGATCGCGCCGATCCGCAGGACGGTTGTCGTCAGGTCAAGTGAGACAGGTTGTGTCTACGGGGCTGGTGGTGGGTGATCGACGGGTTGGGTGGTCCAGGCCACCTCGGGCAGTGCGGGTCGGCATGGTCACCGCGGGAGGGCCGGGGCTGCTTGTCGGATGGCGAGGACGCGGTCATCAGGATCTCCGATCCCGCCCTCGATCATGAACCCACCCTCACACCAGGTGTCTCACGCGAGTCTGACCAAGAGGGCATGGCCGCCATCGCACGATGCCGAGCAACGGACCACCTCGCGCAACGACTGCACACCCGGCATCCTCACCAACGCCCGGCGCTCCGGACCCTCCGGGTCGACCGGGTCACCGGCCTCGGGCAGCCACACCTGCACACCGTGACGCCGGAACAACGCGAGCAGCCACTCCAACCGGTCACCGGCGAAACCACGACCAGTGCCGCCAGCATCACAGAGGACCTGCGCGAGGTCGCACTCCGAGCCGGCGCAGCCCTTGAAGAGGTACATGCCGCGTGGGCGGGCGCCGCCACAGGGATCCCTGTCACGACCTCAGCGAAGGAACGTCGAAGATCGACTTGTTGTCCCTTGACCGGCGGCGCTCCCCGGTGAAGTGGTACACCGCGAGGGAACGCGTAGTGGCGCTGGGATGTGCCGCCCGCCCGCACGATGATCGGTGGCGAAGCGGACGCACCCGCACCGCCGATCGACGAAGGAGCACCGTCATGCGGCACCTCACCCGCCGTCTCGCCACCGCCGCGGCCGTCGCCGCGATGCTGACCGGGGTCGCGACCGTCGCGGCGCCTGCGGCCTCGGCCGCCGGTTCCGTCGCGGCGGAGGCCTCCTGCCGCTTCGACTACACGGCCGTCACCTTCACGGGTGGGTTCACCGCCGGGATCAAGGTGACGAACACCGGCTCGCAGCCGGTGAACGGCTGGTGGGTCGAGTTCGACCTGTCACCGGGCGCCCTCATCCAGACCACGTACGGCGGTAGGTTCGTGTCGTACAGCGGCCACATCCGGGTCAACGCCCCCGACTGGCTCCCGAGCCTGGCCCCCGGCCGGTACACCAACGTCGGGTTCAACGGCCGCAACACCGACCCGGCCGGCGTCAGCGTCGCCAACGTCACCCTCAACGACCTCCCCTGCGTCACCGGCTGACCTCCACACCCGTCCACCCACTCGCGAATGGCGAAGAAGACCATGCAGGACCGCACGACCAGCGCCGCGGAACAGATCGTCCCGGCCAACGGCATCGAGCTGTGCTACGAGACGTTCGGCGACGAGCGACAGCCCGTACTGCTGCTGATCATGGGCCTGGGGTTCCAGCTCGTGCACTGGTCCGACGAGTTCTGCCGGCAACTCGCCGAACGCGGCTTCCGCGTGGTCCGCTTCGACAACCGCGACGCCGGACGCTCGACACACCTGCCCCGAGCCGACTACACGTTGGACGACATGGCCGCCGACGCCATCGGGCTCCTCGACGCGCTCGGCGTCCGACGCGCCCATGTGGTCGGTGCGTCGATGGGCGGGATGATCGCCCAGGTCATGGCCGTGCGCCACCCGTCACGGGTGCTGAGCCTGGCGTCGCTCATGTCCACCACCGGCCGCCGCGGCAAGGGTCGCACTTCGCCGCGGCTGCTCCGCCACCTGTTCTCCCGGCGCGCCCGCACCGAGCAGCAGGCCATCGAGCGGCGCGTGCGGTTGTTCGACACCATCGGCTCGTCCGGCTTCGAGCAGGACGTCGACGAGATCAGGCGGGCGACCGCGCTCGCGCTCCGCCGCGACCCCGACCACCGCGGTGGCCGGCACCGGCAGTACAAGGCGGTGCGCGCGGCGGGGGATCGAACCGACCAGCTCGCGCGGGTCACGGCTCCGACGGTCGTGATCCACGGGACGGTGGACCGCATGTGCCACCACTCCGGTGGCGAGGCGACCGCGGCCGCGATCAGCGGCGCACGGCTCCTGCTCATCCCGGGCATGGGGCACGATTTCCCGCCCGGCGCATGGCCGACGATCGTCGACGCGATCGTCGAGAACGCCTACCGCGCCCGATAACCGGTCGAGGCGCCACCCCGGTCGTCGCGCGCCGGGGGAGTAGAGCACGGCCGCGGCCCGGAGACGGCCCGTCCGTCGGTGAAGCACGCCCTCGTCCGGCGCCTGATCGTCCGATCAGGACAGTCCACTGCGATCGACAAGAGAGGAACACCACCATGGGAAAGCGAATGAGGAACCTGGGAGCCGCAGTGCTGGCCACCGCGGCAGTGGGCATGGGGGGCGCTGCCACCGCGTCGGCCCAGCCCGTGTCGGCCGAGGCCGTGCAGGCCGCGTTCGTCACGCCGTACTTCGGCATGAACTGCTCGACCTGGGTGAGCGGCAGCTTCGGCAACTACCGCGGCAACGCCAGCTGCACCGGCACCGGCCAGTGGTTCCTGCGGGTCGACTGCACAGCGGGGTTCACGTACGACAGCCCGAAGGCGCTCCAGATCGATCCTTGGACGACCAGCACGAGAAGCGCCGGCTCCTGCTACTGGGGCGTGAACTCGATGACGATCGTCGAGGTCCCCTTCTGATCGGTCCGGTTCCGCACGAGGTCGGACCGCCCGCCGGCGCCCAGATCGACAGCAACATCACCAACTGGCTGCGCACGTACACGCCGCGCACCAT
>NZ_JBEOVG010000176.1:0-5967 GCF_040295345.1 Actinosynnema sp. NPDC002837 | reverse complement strand
CGTCGCCCCTCGGCCGACGTCCGCGGCGGGGCTTTCGCTTGTCCGCTGCGGGGATCCGCACCAGGGGGTGGGGACAGCCCTACCCCGACCCGGTGGGCACCACCAGTGTCCGCCCGGTCACGCGGCGGAAGGATTCGAGGCACAGTGCCACAACGGAGGAGTTGAGGGTCGTGGGCAGCGCGCCGGTGACCGTGTCAATCGCCAAGTGGAGCGCCACTCATCCGTGGCGCGCGATCATCGGATGGCTCGCCTTCGTCGCGGTGTGCGTCGCCGCGGGGGCCATCGTCGGCGTCCGTGACGCCTCCAGCGAGGACTACCGGGTCGGCGAGGCGGGTCGCGCCGAGACCGTGGCGGCCGAGGGCGGGCTGGTGGACCCGATCGTGGAACGGGTGCTCATCACCTCGCCGTCCGGGCCGCTCGACCAGGCCGCCGCCGACACCGCGGCGCGCGAGGTCGCCGACCGGATGCGGGCCCTGCCCGAGGTGTCCTCGGTCGGCGAGCCGACGCGGTCGCCGAACGGCGACGCGGTGCTGGTCGAGGTGACCATGACGGCCGCGGACCGCACGGCGATGGAGCAGGTGGCCGCGCTGCTGGAGCAGACGGCCGCGGTGCGCGGCGCCCACCCGGAGCTGGTGGTCGAGCAGACCGGCGGCGTGTCGATCGACGTCGGCATCGACGAGCAGCTGGCCGAGGACCTGGCGTTCGCGGAGCGGCTGACGCTGCCGGTCACCCTGCTGATCCTGCTGGTCGTGTTCGGCGCCCTGATCGCGGCCGGCGTGCCGGTGCTGCTGGGGTTGTCGTCCGTGGTGACGGCGATGGCGCTGTCGGCGGTGGCCTCGCACGTGTTCCCCGACGCGGGCGCGACGAAGAACGTGATCCTGCTGCTGGGCATGGCCGTCGGCGTGGACTACTCCCTGTTCTACCTCAAGCGGGAACGCGAGGAACGCGCGCGCGGCGGTGGCCGGGTCGACCACGTGGCCGCGGTGGAGCTGGCCGCGGCGACCTCCGGTCGGGCCATCGTGGTGTCCGGGCTGGCCGTCATGGTCTCGATGGCCGGTCTCTACCTCGTCGGGGACGTGGTGTTCTCGTCCCTGGCCACCGGCTCGATCATCGTGGTGGCGGTGGCGGTCGTCAGCTCGCTGACCGTCCTGCCCGCGCTGCTGGCCAAGTTCGGCCGCTGGGTCGACCGGCCGCGCGTGCCGCTGCTGTGGCGGCTCACCGGGCGCGGCGAGGGCCGGGTGTGGCGCCGGGCGCTGGAGCCGTCGATGCTGCGGCCGGGGCGGACGCTCCTGATCAGCACCGGCGCGATGCTGCTGCTCGCCCTGCCCGCGCTGGGCATGGAGCTGGGGTTGCCCGGCAACGACACGCTGCCCAAGCAGGTCGAGGAGATCCGCACCCACGACCGGATGGTGGCCCTGTTCCCCGGTGAGGGCGCGCGGCACGTGGTCGTGGTGCGGGCCGACCCGGCGCGGGCCGCCGAGGTGGCGTCGGCGCTGGACGGGCTGGCCGCGCGGACGCAGGGCGACCCGCTGTTCGCGCCGGGGGCCGCCGAACGGGTGTCGGAGGACGGCCGGGTGACCGTGCTGGAGCTGCCGATCCCGTTCTCACCCGAGTCGCCGCGAGCCGAGGAGTCGCTGGCGAAGCTGCGCGGCGAGCTGGTGCCCGCGGCGGTGGGCGGGTTCGAGCACGCGGTCTCCGGTGACGTCGCGCGCAACGTGGACACGGTGGCGCACCAGTCCGACAAGCTGCTGCGGGTCGTGCTGTTCGTGCTGCTGCTGACCTTCGTGATGATCGTGGTCGCGTTCCGCTCGGTGGTCATGGCGCTGCTGACGATCGCGCTCAACCTGCTCGCCACCGCGGCCACGTTCGGCGTGCTGGTGCTGGTGTTCCAGCTCGGCTGGGCCGAGGACCTGCTGGACTTCACCTCCGGCGGCTTCATCGTGTCGCGGGTGCCCCTGTTCCTGTTCGTGATCCTGTTCGGGCTGTCGATGGACTACCACGTGTTCGTGCTGAGCCGGGTCCGCGAGGTCGCGCGGACCGGCGTGCCGTCGTGGCAGGCGGTGCGCGAGGGCATCACGAGCTCCGCCGGCGTGGTGACCAGCGCGGCGGTGGTGATGGTGTCGGTGTTCGTCAGCTTCGTGTTCACCAGCCTGCTGGAGATGAAGCAGCTCGGCCTGGGGCTGGCGGTGGCCGTGGTGCTGGACGCGTTCGTGATCCGGCTGCTGGTGCTGCCCTCGGCGATGCGCCTGCTGGGTCGGGCGGCGTGGTGGCCCTCGACGTTGTCCCGCCGGTCGGACCACTCGATGGCGGGCCCGGTCGGCGAGCAGCGAGCGCAGTCGCACGAGGAGGCGCGCTTGCCGCGCTGAACCTCGTGGACGGGGATGGCCTCCCGGGTCGTGACGTCGCCGGACGGCGCGCACGGCCCGGGAGGTCCCGCGCGTCGTCGGCCGGACGTGCCGCGCGGGGCCGGTCAGGTATCCGTCAGTGCGCTGTCAGCGGTGTTGACCAGTATCGGGAGCACCCGAGGCCGACGCCGGCGACGCGGACGGAGTACTGACGTGGTGAACCCCTTTGACGACGAGGACGGCACGTTCCTGGTGCTGGTGAACGACGAGGGCCGGCACAGCCTGTGGCCGACCTTCGCGGACGTGCCCGCGGGCTGGACCATCGCGCTCGACGCGGGTCCGCGCGCCGCCGCGCTGTCCTATGTGGAGCGGAACTGGACCGACATGCGGCCCGCGAGCCTGCGCGAGGCGGGCTGACGTGGACGCCGCGATTCGCGTTGAGGGACTCAAGAAGACCTACAAGGGCACCGAAGCCCTCCGCGGTGTCGACCTGACCGTGAAGCCGGGATCGGTGCTGGGCCTGCTGGGCCCCAACGGCGCCGGCAAGACGACCGCCGTGCGGGTCATGGCGACGCTGCTCGCGCCGGACAGCGGGCTGGTCGAGGTCGCCGGCTACGACGTGGTGAGCCGGCCGGGGGAGGTGCGCCGGCGGATCGGCCTGGCCGGGCAGTACGCGGCGGTCGACGAGCTGCTCACCGGCCGGGAGAACCTGACCCTCGTCGGCAAGCTCCTGCACCTGGGCGGCAAGGGCGCCCGGGACCGCGCCGCGGAGCTGCTGGAGCGCTTCGACCTCGTCGCGGCGGCCGACCGGCCGGTCGGCACCTACTCCGGCGGCATGCGCCGGCGGCTCGACCTGGCCGGCTGCCTGGTCGGCCGGCCGCAGGTGCTGTTCCTGGACGAGCCGACCACCGGGCTGGACCCGGCGAGCAGGCAGTCGCTGTGGAACACCGTGCGCGGTCTGGTCGCCGACGGCATGACCGTGCTGCTGACCACCCAGTACCTGGAGGAGGCCGACTACCTGGCCGACCAGGTCGTGGTGATCGCCGACGGCCAGGTGATCGCCGACGGCACGCCGGACGAGCTCAAGCGCAAGGTCGGCCAGGAGTGGCTGGAAGTGGCCGTCGCGCTGCCCGACCGGGTCGCCGCCGCGGTGGCGGTGCTCGCGCCGCTGGCCGTGGACGAACCGGCCGCCGACCCGGTCAAGGGACTGGTCAAGCTGCAACTGCGCGACGGCATGGACGGCATCGCCGCCGCCGCCGTCGCCCTCCGGGACGCGGGGGTGGACGTCGCCGACTTCGCGCTGCGCCGCCCGACACTCGACGACGTGTTCTTCAACCTCGTCGGCCACCAGCCCCAGGGCTGACCGCCGACCGCCGAGCACTGACCGCCGACCGCCGAGCACTGACCGCCGACCACCGGGCACTGACCGCCGGGCACCGGACGGCTGAGCACACCACCCGCCGAGCACCGGCCGCCGGGCACCGGATGGCTGACCGCCGACCACCGGACGGCTGAGCACTGACAGCCGGGCACCGGGCACCGAGTCGCGGCGGCCGAGCGCTCGGCCGCCGGGCACCGACCTCCGCGGCGCCGACGTCCGAGGCCCGACAGCGAGAGGCGCCATTCACCGATCGGGAAGGGAACCTGCCGTGACCATGCGCATCCCCAACTTCGCGGGCAGCCGCGCGCTGTCGATGACCAGGCAAGACGTCCACGGGTCGCCGGGGGCGCGACCATGACCGACCTCCTGTTGCGCGTGGGGCACGTGGCCGCCGTCCTGGCGGTCGTGCTGGTCGCGGCGTACCTGGGCCGGGTCGCGGCACGCGCCGCGCGGCAGCCCGAGGTCGTCGGCGAGATCCTGGCGGGCATCCTCGTGGTGCCGGCGGTCCTCGCGGTCGGCGGGGCGCCGACCCTCGCCGCGGTGCTGCCCACCGGCGTGGTGAGCCCGTTGAAGGTGATCGGCCAGGTCGGCCTGGTGCTGTTCCTGGTCGGCGTGGCCCACGAACTGCGGCACGGCGGCTCCGGCCTCGGCGCCCGCGCGGTCGGCTGGGTGACCGCGGGCTCGTTCCTGCCCGCCCTGCTCACCGGCCTGGTGATGGCCGCGTGGGTGGTCTGGGTGGCCGACCCGGACCTGCGCGGCGACGCGCCGGCGCCCGCGCTGGTGCTGATGGTCGCGGTCGCGTTGAGCGTGACCGCCGTGCCCGTGCTGGCCCGCGTGCTGGAGGACCGCGGCCTGGTGGACAGCCCCGCGGGCAAGCTCGCCATGGCCGCGGCCGTGGTCACCGACTCGGCGGCGTGGGTGCTGCTCGTGGTGGCCGTCGGCATCTCCGGCGGCCTCGTGGTGTCCCTGGTCCTGGTCGCCCTCGGCGTCACGGTGACCGTCGTCGGCCGCATCCTGCTGCGCGGCCGCGTGCCCATGTCGGCGGCCGAGCGCTTCCCGCGCGCCGCGGGCGTCGCCGTCGCCGGGTTGGCGCTGCTGGTGGCGTTCCAGTTCGAGCACTGGGGCCTGACCGCCGTGTTCGGCGCGTTCGTGGTCGGCCTCGCGATCCCCGGCGGGGCGTGGGCGAAGGCCGTGCGGCCCGTGATGTCGTTCGGCAGGCTGCTGGTGCCGGTGTTCTTCGTGGTGGCGGGCATGGGCGTGGCGAACGCGCCGCGCGGCTCGGTGCCGTGGACCGCCATCGCCGTCGCCATCGCGCTGGCCGTCGTCGGCAAGGTCGGCGGCGGCTACCTCGGCGGGCGGTTGGCCGGTCAGGACCGCCGCACGGCGGTGACGGTCGGCGTGCTGGTGAACACCCGCGGGCTGACCGAGATCGTCGTGCTGCAGGCCGGGTACAGCGCCGGACTGCTGTCCGTGCAGCTGTTCCTGGCCCTCGTGGTGATGGCGTTGGCGACGACCGGCATGACCGGTCCGCTGCTCTCGCTCATCGAACGCACCAGCGCCCCGAAGCCCGTGCCGGTACCCGAGTTGCCCGGGAGCAGGTCATGACCCAGTCGCTGCCCGCGATCGAGATCGCGGAGTTCCGCACCCTGATGTCGCACTTCCCGACCGGTGTCGCCATCGTCACCACGACCGGCCAGGACGACTCGCCGCGCGGCATGACCGTCTCGTCGGTGTGCAGCGTGACGTTGTCGCCGCCGACGCTGCTGGTCTGCCTGCGCAACGGCAGTCCCACCCTGGACGCGGTGCTGGCCCGCGGCGCGTTCGCGGTGAACTTCCTGCACGGCGACGCGAAACCGGTGGCGGAGCTGTTCGCCTCCGGCGCGCCGGACCGGTTCGACCTGGTCCCGTGGCGCCTGCCGGCGAGCGCGGGCGGACCGCACCTGGTGCGGGACGCGCACGCGGTGGCCGACTGCAAGGTCAGCCGGACCGAGGCCGTCGGCGACCACACGGTGGTGTTCGGCCAGGCGTTCCAGGTCTCGCGCGAACAGGGCCGGCTGCCGCTGCTCTACGGGATGCGCGAGTACCAGGTGTGGCGGCCCGACCAGAGGTAGGGCCAGCCCTACCGGCAGTTGGAGAACCGGGGGGGGCCCCCCGGGCCCCCCCCCCCCGCGGCGGCGCGGCGTTGCGAGGGGGAGGTGTGGGGGGTTGAGCGCGAGAAGACCCAAGCGGCGCCCCCCGCGA
>NZ_JBEOVG010000175.1:0-6029 GCF_040295345.1 Actinosynnema sp. NPDC002837 | reverse complement strand
TCCCACCCCCCCCTCCTCTACCTACGCGACTCTCGCTCTGGGGTTGATGCTGGGGGGGGGGGCACGCCCCACCGCCCCCCCAACCCCCCGCCACCCGGTGTTCCGGCCCGGAGCGTCACCAGCGCTCGGAGGTGGCGATCTGCACCAACTGCTCGACGGTCAGCGGCGGGTGCGGGCCCAGCACGGGGCCTTGGCCCTTCGGCGACTTGCGGTTGCTGACGTGCATGACGAACACGAGGCCGTCGGGGCGGGTGAGCTTGACCTCGTTGGTCTGACCCGCGGTCTCCAACGCGTACTGGTTGGTGGCCAGCGACGAGCCGTCGGGCAGCTCTCGCATGGTGCAGCTCGGCTCGTCCGGCAGGGCGCACTGGGCCTTCTCGCCCGCGGTGCCCGGGTACATCAGCAGGTCGAAGCCGCCGGTCACGCCGGCCGCGGTGAGCGTGCCGCCGATCGACGAACCGATCTGCTTGGTCGGCTTGGGGTCGAGGGTGCTCGGCGCACCGGTGGGCGGGCCCTCGGGCAGGGTCCACATCGACGCGCCGGGCCCGGTCTCGCTCACCACGAACGTCGCCAGGTCGCCGAGCACGGCACGCAACCGCTCGGCCAGCAACTCGGGCGTCTCGTGGGCGGGAGGCGGCGGCGCGGGCACGGTGGTGACGGGAGGCGCGGTCGAGGACGTGCCGGGTGGGGCGGCCTGCGTGGCGGGGTCGTTGTTCGGCACGAGCAGCACCGCCCCGGTCGCCACACCGGCCACCACGGCCGCCGCGAGGGCGATCGGCGCCAACCGGACGCCCGAGCGGGACGCGGCGGCCCGCGTGCGCGGCGGGGTGTCGAGCGACGTGCGGGCGGTCGCGGCGTCGGCGCGCCGTTCGAGTTCCTCGAAGGCGTCGTGGAGCGCGCGCAGGTCGGTCATCTCGTCTCCTGGTAGGCGTGGGGGTTGGCGGTCAGGTCGACGCGGAGGGTCGCGAGCGCCCGGGAGATCTGGCTGCGCACCGTCGTCACCCGGCAGCCCAGCTCGGCGGCGATCTCGGCGTCGGGCAGGCCGGCGTAGTAGCGCAGCACCACCGCCGCCCGCTGCCGCCGGGGCAGGCGGGCCAGCCTGCGGATCATCGCGTCCCGCTGCGCCCGGTCGTCGGCTCCGTCGCCGACCGGCACGTCCGGGAGGACCTCGGCACTCGGTGACGTGCGGGCCAGTCTCCGCCGCCACGACAGGTACTCGTTGACGACCATCCGCCGCACGTAGGCGTGCGGCTCGGCCATCACCGAGATCCGGTCCCACCGCTCGAAGGCGCGGCCGAGCACGTCGCTGACGATGTCCTCGGCCAGCCACGTCTGGCAGGTCAGCACGGTGGCGAACCGCATCAGCGCCGGACGCCGCCCGACCACGTACTCACCGAACTCCATCGGCGCTCTCCCGATCGGCCACTTGGCTTGTGATCACGCTCCTCAACGGGGAACCCGGCCGATCCGTTGCACGTCGTGGCGAAGAACTCTCCGGCGCAACACGATCACCTCTCGTGACGTCTTCGTGACGAAGGGCGCACGCACCCGCCCTCGACGGAGGAGGATTACACGTGAGAACGATGCTGTCCGGGTTGGTCGCCGCGGTGTTGGTCTTGTCGGCCACGCCGGCGCACGCGAGCGACCCGGGCCCGGGGCTGGGTGACCCGTACTTCCCGCGCGCCGGCAACGAGGGCTACGACGTCCAGCACTACGACCTGCGGCTGTCCTACGAGCCGACCACGGACGTGCTGACCGGCACCGCGACCATCCGGTTGACCACTTTGCGGGAGATGTCCGGGTTCTACTTCGACTTCTGGCTGCCCGGTCGGTGGGCCAAGGTGGACGGGCGTGACGTCGGCGCGGCGCAGCACAACGGCCAGCTGCTGGTGGGGGCGGGCGGCGACGTGCCCGCGGGCGCGTCGGTGACGGTGGAGGTGGGGTACTCGGCGTCACCGTCGTGGACCCATGCGGAGTCGCCGATCACGAAGTGGCGGTGGACCGCGGACGGCGCGCTGGCGATCGCCGCGCCGACGATGTCCCCGTGGTGGTACCCGGTCAACGACCACCCGAGCGACAAGGCCACCTACGACGTGTCGATCTCCGTGCCGACCGGGGTGGAGGCGATCTCCAACGGCGCGCTGGCCGGTGTCGAGCCGGGGGCCGACGGCCGGACCACGTGGCACTGGGTGGGCGACCGGCCGCAGGCGCCGCACGTGACGTTCCTGGCGATGGGCCAGTTCGACGTGCGGCGGTCCACCACGGCCGACGGCAAGCCGGTCGTCAACGCCTACTCGACCGCGTCGACCGGCACGGCGGCGAGGGAGAGCGTGGAGCGCACGCCGGAGGTGGTGCGGTTCCTGGAGGACAGGTTCGGCCCGTACCCGATGGGCGAGCTGGGCGGTCTGGTCACGCCGTACCGGTCGTTGCCGCTGGAAACGCAGACCCGGCCGGCGTACCCGGCGGGCGCGTTCCGCGACGGGCCGAACACCTACGTCGTGGCTCACGAGATGGCGCACCAGTGGTTCGGCAACTCGGTGACGATCAGCCGCTGGAGCGACATCTGGCTGAGCGAGGGGTTCGCCACCTACGCGGAGTGGCTGTGGTCGGAGGCCAACGGCGAGGGCACCGCGCGGGAGATCGCGGACTGGACGTACCGCTACTACGCCGACGACCACGAGATCTGGGACGTGGCCGTGGCCGACCCGACGCCGCGGTACCTGTACGGCGCGGCGGTGCACGAGCGCGGGGCGCTGGCGTTGCACGCGTTGCGGACGGAGGTCGGTGACGAGGTGTTCTTCCGGACGCTGCGGACGTGGGCCGAGCGCAAGGCGCACGGCAACGCCACGTCGGCCGAGTTCGCCGCGTTCGCGGAGGAGGTCGCGGGCCGCGACCTGGACGACCTGTTCCGCACGTGGGTGTTCAGCGCGGGCAAGCCGGTGATCGCCGGCGTGCCGACAACGCGCGAACCGGCGTCTTTCGACCGGATCAACCGCCGCTGACGGAGCCCGGCTGCGCGAGGTGTGCCGCCTCGCGCAGCCGGCCTGCCACCTCGGCCGCGAAAGAGAGCCGGCGAAGGACTCCTCGGGTGTCGGTGTCGGGGTCCCTCAGGCCGAGTAGGTGGCGTCCTGGGCCGTGCGCACCACCTTCCGCGCCTCGTCGGCGGTGAGCAGGCCCGCCGAGACCCACGTCGTCGCGGTCGCCTGCACGCGCTGGACCAGGTGCCCCTTGGCCCGGAACGGCGCGGCGGCCCACACCTCGTCCAGGAACGTGGTCCCGTCGGCCCGGCTCGGGTTCGCCACCCCCGAATCACGCCCGCCGAACGCGATGCGCGGCTCACGGCGGTGGAAGTAGACGTGCGTCGGGTCCTCCGTGCCCTCGAAGAACGGCGCGAACTCGACGCCGTCGAGCACGTGGTGCAGCGGCTTGCCCGGCACCGGCGCCAGGCTGGGCAGCAGGTCGCCGGACAGGCCCGCGTTGCGGTACAGCCCGAACTCCAGGAACGTGCGGCGGGCGTCGCGCGCGACCAGGTTGACCGGGCCGAGGAACAACGTCTGCGTGGCCGGGTCGTCCAGCGCCCGCTCCACCCGCAGCCGGAACGGGATGGACACCCGCACGGTGTCACCGCCCCGCCACGTCCGCGACACCGTGAAGTACGAGCCCGGCACGGCCTCGCCCGGCACCCGCTCGCCGTTGACCGACACCCGGAACCCGGCGGCCCACCCCGGCACGCGCAGGTGCAGGTCGAACCGGCCGCGGCCGTGCACGTTGATCGTCGAGCCCTCCTCGACCGGGTAGTCCGTGGTCTGCGTGACCGCGACGCCCTTCGCCGCCCACTTCAGCGTGGACGCGCTGTAGAGGTTGACGTACAGCGCGCTGCCGTCGGCCTTGGCGAAGTACACCGAGTCCTGGTACTTGGTCGCGCTCTCGATGCCGGTGCCCTCGCAGCACGTGGTGCCGGCCTTCGGCGTGTAGTCCCGCACGTGGCCGGGCACCAGTCCGATGAAGTACGTGACGAGCGGCTTCTCCGCGTCGGCGCGGTCCTGCTTGGACCCGAGCACCTGGTTGTACAGCGCGCGTTCGTAGTAGTCCATGTACTTCGGGTCCTGCTCGTGGAAGAACAGCGCCCGGCTGAGCTTGAGCATGTTGTGCGCGCAGCACGTCTCGGCGTTGGTGTCGCTCAACGTGCCCGCGATGCTGCCGCGCGCCCGCCAGAACTCGCCCGTGCTCGTGCCGCCGATGCTGTACATCCTGGTCGGCACGACCATGTCCCAGAAGTTGCGCGCCGCGGTCAGGTAGCGCTGCTCGCCGGTCTCGTCGTGCAGCCGCACCATGCCGGTGAGGATCGGGATGTGCTGGTTGGCGTGCAGGCCGTCGAGGACGTCCGTGCCCGCCGCGCACGAGTCGATGAGCCGGTCCAGGTCGAACAGCCGGGCCAGCGCCAGGTGCTCGGCCTTGCCGGTGATGGCGTGCAGGTCGCAGATCGCCTCCACGATGCCGCCGAACTCGCCGCTGGAGAAGATGCCCCACATCCGCTGCAACGTGGCCTTCGGCAGCTTCGACAGCCGCGAGTGCATCCAGTCGCACAGGCCGCTCGCGAGGTCGAGCGCGCGTTCGTCACCGGTGTTGAGGTAGGCGTCGAGCAGGCCGCGCAGGATCTTGTGCGCGGTGTAGTACGGGGCCCACACGACGAAGTAGTTGCCGGCGGTCATCGACTCCAGCGTGATGAACTGCGTCTCCGGGTACGCGGCGAGGTAGCCGGGGTGGCTCGGGCCGCCCCAGTTGCGCCGGAACGTGGCGTGCTGCCCGCGCCCGGACGCGTCGGCGATCGTGGAGCCGCTCGTCTCGTCGAACGAGTAGGACGCCAGGTCGCCCCGCGAGGGGGTGTGCTGGAGCGCGGCGATCTCGTCGGCGCCCAACGCCCGCGACCAGAGGTCCACCTGGTCGAACGCGCCCGCGAACGGGGGGTCGGCGGCGAACTGGGAGTTGCCGAGCCAGTGGTTGCGCAGTCTGCCGAGCGTGGCCGGGTTGTGCGTCATGTTCGGGTTCACGCCGACCCGCGTGCCGTTGACGTAGAGGGAGCCGGTGGTGCCCTCGATGGTGACCGCGAGGTGGCTCCACCGGCCCACGGGCAGCGGAGCGACGCCGTCGATCACCTGCTCGACGCCGGGGCCGTCGGGCGTGATGGCGAAGCGCGGCACGTTCAGGTGGCAGCGCGGCGTCAGGAACATGTAGCGGGACACGTCGTTGCCGAAGTCGAACACCCGCGACCACATGGTGTCGTGCTCCGGCTTGACCCAGGCGGAGATCGTGATGGCCCGTGAGTCCGCCAGCACGGTCGGCGGCAGGTCGAAGATCTGGTAGCTGCCGCGCGGGTTCTCCACCGCCGTGCCGAACCTGCCGGGCACGCTGCGCAGCACCGGGTCGTGCCGCAACGCCTCGCGCACCTCGACCAGGGCGCCGACCGCGTAGCGGATCTTGTCGGCGTAGACCTCGTCACCGGTGCCCGCGTACGCCTGCGACAACATGGTGAGGAAGTGCCCGGTGTAGTGGCCGCGCAGGTTGCCGTTCGCCTCGCCGTCCAGCCCTTCCCAGCCGCCCGGCGCCACCGCGCCCCGCGTCGACAACCCCGCGTTGGCGCGGAAGACCTGCAACAACCGGTCCACGTCGTACTCGCGGCCGTAGTCGAGCACCAGGTCCCGCTTGGCGGCGAAGAGGCCGTCGCCGAGCGCCACCTCGTCCAGCGCGAACGGCCGGACCCGCCAGGCCGCCGGCGGTGGCAGGGCGGACTCCGGGGCGACGGGCTCGGCCGCCGCCACCGCCCGACCTGCGGCGGCGGACGCGACCAGGGGAGTCGCCGCCGCCACCGCCGTGGCGCGGAGGAACGCTCGCCGGTCTACGGGCTGTGCCATGGGATACCTCTCCGGGGGAACGGCCGACCCACGGTGGTTACCAGGTCTCCATGACCGGTGACGTGGGCTGGATGTACGTGTTCGCGCTGGACGCGGAGCGGGTCGTCGGTATTCGGA